>CAUPCW010000013.1:0-45406 GCA_963509895.1 uncultured Flavobacterium sp. | reverse complement strand
TTTGTTTAGATTGATAAAATTTGAGTACAACTAAGAAGGTATAAAAAAACCCGTTTGATGTACTCAAACGGGTTTTAAAATATGATGATTTACAAACATACCATTAACACATCGCTTGAGAGCAATAATGAAAATGATGATGATGTAATTGAGTTGCGAACATTGGTTTTGTTTTTTTGAACGATGCAAATATATAGAAATATTTATTTGCAAAACTAATTATTTTGCAACATTGTATTGTTAAATTGTTAAATCATTGTTTTGTTTAAAAGTAAAACACTCGTTAGAATAAGCAGAATAGACTTATACTATCGAGTGTTTCAAAAAAAACCAACTTAATTATTATTGTTATAGTATGGAACTATTACTGCTATTACAGTTGTGGTCCAGCAGCTACTAAACGGTTGCCTTCTTCGGTATTAGTATATTGCTCAAAGTTTTTAATATATCTAGAAGACAAATCTTTTGCTTTAGTTTCCCATTCTGCTTTGTCTTTGTACGTATCTCTTGGATCTAAGATTCCTTCACTTACGTTTGGCAAAGCGGTTGGGATCGTTAAATTCAAGAACGGAATTTTTGCTGTTTCAGATTGATCAATTTCTCCACTAATGATGGCATCAATGATTGCTCTAGTGTTTTTCAAAGAAATTCTTTTTCCTGTTCCATTCCATCCTGTGTTTACCAAATACGCTTTTGCTCCGTGTTCTTTCATTTTACCAATCAATGTTTTAGAGTACATTGTTGGGTGTAAGGTCAAGAAGGCTTCGCCAAAGGCTGGAGAGAAAGATGGTTCTGGTGCAGTAATTCCTCTTTCTGTACCCGCTAGTTTAGAAGTATAACCACACAAGAAGTGGTATTGTGCTTGATCTTCATCTAAGATTGAAACTGGAGGCAATACACCAAAGGCATCAGCAGATAAGTAAATAATTTTCTTAGCGTGTCCTGCTTTTGAAGGCAATACAATCTTGTTGATGTGATAAATTGGGTAAGAAACTCTTGAGTTCTCAGTGATACTATGATCATAATAATCGATATCTCCGTACTCGTCTACAATTACGTTTTCTAACAAAGCGTCACGTTTGATAGCTCTCCAAATATCTGGCTCATTATTTTCACTTAAGTCGATTACTTTTGCATAACAACCACCTTCAAAATTAAATACTCCATTATCATCCCATCCGTGTTCGTCATCACCAATTAAGTAACGTTTTGGGTCAGCAGACAAAGTTGTTTTTCCGGTTCCAGAAAGTCCAAAGAATACCGCTACATCTCCATCTTCACCTACGTTTGCAGAACAGTGCATTGAAGCCATCCCTTTTAATGGTAAGTAGTAGTTCATCATCGCGAACATTCCTTTTTTCATTTCACCACCATACCAAGTTCCACCAATAATTTGGATTTTTTCAGTTAAATTAAACATCACAAAGTTTTCAGAGTTTAATCCTTGTTCTTTCCAATTTGGATTAGTAGTTTTTGAACCATTCATTACGATGAAATCTGGTTCTCCAAAGTTTTCTAATTCATAGATTGAAGGTCTGATGAACATATTGGTTACAAAGTGTGCTTGCCAAGCCACTTCCACTACAAAACGTACTTTTAAACGAGTATCTGGGTTCGTCCCACAAAAAGCATCTACAATATATAATTTTGGTGAAGTAGATAATTGTGTTAATACTAATTCTTTGCACTCGTCCCAGATTACTTTTGAAGTAGGAAAATTTACTTTATCGTCCCAGTAAATAGTATCTTTAGTAACATCATCTTTAACAATATATCTATCCTTAGGAGAACGTCCCGTAAAAATACCGGTTTTAACAGCTACAGCACCTGTTGATGTTGTTGCTCCTTTTTCGTATCCTTTTCTTTTGGGAGAGACTTCCGCTTGATACAATTCTTCGTAAGACGGATTATAAACTACTTCATGATAACCAGTTATCCCTAAATTGTGAAGCTCCTGAATGATTTTAATGTTTTTCATTGTATTACTTTTTTATTATTTTTAACCTTTTTTTTTATAAATCTCTTGTTTTTTGATATTCAAATTTACGTCGATTATAGATGGAAAAAACTGATATTTATCATAAATAGAAGAAAAATTCACGAAAACGATTGCAGTTTTTAGTGCTGATTATTAGCGGTTTACAACGAAATCGTTTTCTTAACAAATTTATGCTTTTATTTTAAAAAAATAACTAATAACTGATTTTTATCATAGAAAACTTTGACTAAAAGTGATTCATTTACACTACTTTTAATAATAAATTTTAACATTATGTTTGAATGGTTTAAAATATTGTTTACTCCGACCGAAGAGCCGGAGATGGCACAGTCATTAATAGTTTTATTTTTGGCAATAAGCTTAGGATTCTTTGCAGGAAGACTCAAAATAGGTAAAGTTTCTCTTGGCGTCTCTGCTGTAATGTTTGTTGGACTTTTTTTGGGGCACTTAGGGTTTAACATGCAAGCCGATTTGATTCAGTTTGTAAGAGAGTTTGGTTTGATTCTCTTTGTATATGGAATTGGAATACAGGTTGGCCCCACGTTCTTTTCTTCCTTTAAAAAAGAGGGACTTGTGTTTAATGCATTGGGCGTTGGAACGGTTTTTCTTGGAGGAATCATTGCTTATATAATTCATGTCTTGGCTAATGTAAAAATAGAAAATGCAGTTGGCCTAATGTCTGGTTCTGTTACCAATACCCCAGGATTAGGAGCTGCCAAATCAACTTTGATTGAAATTCAAAAGCAATTGAATCTACCCGCAGATCATTTTTCTGACCCTGCAATTGCCTATGCCATTACCTATCCGATTGGTGTTTTTGGGATTATTCTTTTGATTATACTTTCGAAAAATTTTTTTAAGATTGACCTAGAGAAAGAAGTGACTCTACTTAAAAAGAAAAACAAAGATCATGAAAACACTATCGTTCGACAGAAATGTAGAATAACCAAACCTGAAGTTATAGGCAAAACCTTTAAACAAGTATTCAAAGAGTTTCATATTGACAATGTTATTATTTCGAGACAAAAACAAAGTGGTACTAAAGTCGTTTACGCTCCTTCATTAGATTCTGTAATAAAAGCTAAAGATGTTTTGATGGTCGTAGCCAAACAAAAAGACATTAACCATTTTATTGATGTTGTTGGTAAAATATCTACTGACTTTTTCATAGAATCAGAAGAAGATGTGACCACAAAAATTCTGAGTGTGACCCACAAAACGGCTATTCATAAAACATTGGCCGAGTTGGATTTATACAATCAATTTGATGTAAAAGTAACTCGTGTTATTCGTTCTGGATTAGAAATTTTAGCACAACCCTCTTTAGAATTGTTCTATGGCGATACCTTGATGGTTGTTGGTAACAAAGAAGCTATTCAAGAAGCTGAAAAAATCATTGGAAACTCTAAGAAAATATTATTAGAACCCGATTTTTTATCTTTGTTTGGCGGTTTAATTTTTGGATTGATTATTGGTTCCATTCCAATTATGATTCCTTCTTTACCCGTTCCTTTAAAATTAGGTTTGGCAGCTGGTCCTCTTTTAGCCGCCTTGTTTATCAGTAGATATGGTGGTGTTGGCGTGATTCACTCGTATATCAACAACGGAGCCATTCACTTCATGAAAGATCTTGGAATTTGTATGTTCTTTGCCGCGGTAGGAATCAAAGCGGGACACGGTTTTTATGAAAATTTTGTAGCCAATAATGGTTGGATGTGGATTTATTACGGCTGCTTCATCACTTTTATTCCATTGACGCTTTTGGTACTTATCAGTCGTTTTGTTTTTAAGCTCAATTTTTATCAAATGGTAGGGATAATGAGTGGCGCTTATACGGATCCAGCAGCTTTGGCTTTTAGCACCAAATACTTAGATTCTGATATCCCTAATCAATCGTATGCTACCGTTTATCCTCTAGTAACTATTAGTCGAATTCTGGTCGCGCAATTGCTTATTTTACTCTTTGCGAGTTAATCCAAATCTATTAATTTCAATTTCAATACAAAAGGATGTCATTAGTTTGACATCCTTTTTTCGTTAGTATACAATTAAAATTAATCCTTGTCTTCCATTTGAACATCGGCTGGAATCGCTACCGATCTTATCTCGGTATGCCGAATCTCTCCACCTGTTGTTCCGGTTTGTTGTCCCAGAAATACGGCTACAATAGCAATTGCAACCGCTACATAAGTCACCAGAACTGATTTTACAGATTTTTTGTAATTCAAATACAATCCCAATATAGAAGTTAAGGCTAAAACATACAATGCAATGGCTAGTTTTTCTGCCATTTCTTCGTGTTCGTGAATAATGTTGTGACCAATAGTAGGCATATCCTCCACCAATTCCTCTGCTCCTTCTCCGGTTGCCATACTCACTGCAGCAAAAATAGCTGCTACAATAAACAGAAAAAATGCTGTATTCTTGACCGAATTGTCTTTTAGCAACAACCCAACCACTAAAATCCCCAAACCTAAAATCGTCCCGATAATAGGAAAATGGTTCACCACTAGGTGCAAATGTGCTTCATTCATAAGTTTTATTTTTAAGTTAAATTTTTTATTCTGCTACATCAAAAACGCCTTTGGTTAAAATTTTAGTAGTAGCGTTGATGGAAGTATTTGGAAGTATTTCACTAAAATCCTCATTTTGTTCTCCTAAAGATACAGCTAATTTTTTGAAGGCGTATCCATTTTTATTGGTAACCAAAACAAAAACATACTGCTTGTTGTTCTCTTTCACAATGGCATCAGTAGGTACCGCTAAGCCTTTTTTAGTATCAAAAATAATGGACGCTTCTACAAACATACCTGTGAGTAATTTTTGCTTGGATTCGTCTTCTAAATGTCCGTGAACATTAATGGTCCTGTCATTGCCTTCAATTGATTTACCTACCAAATGTACTGCTGCATTGTACACTTCCTTGGTGGCTTCGGGAACGGTAAACTTGATTTTTTGCCCTTTACTCACTTTCAAAATATCTTTTTCAAAAACAGATAATTCTAAGTGCAAGTGATCTGTATCTACAATCTCTAGAATGACATCTTCGGGCGCCATTAGCATCCCAACATTAGCATTCATAATCACAATATCGCCAGCAATGGGAGCATAAATGGTTATTATCGATGTAAATTTGCCTTTCTCCACCTGAACGGGACTAATGTGCATCAAAATCAGTTTTTGTTTCAAACTCTGATAGGTTGCCAAAGCGCTTTTGTATTCGCTTTCCGCCTTGAAGTAGTTCTTCTGAGAGGTAATTTTTTCATCATACAAGGTTTTTTGTCGAACAAATTCAGATTTGAGATACTTTAGTTGCTCGGCTACTTCTAAATATTCTTTTTGAATATCAATAAAAGTCGTATTTTCTAGAGTTAATAATACTTGCCCTTTACGAACTCGGTCACCCACCAAAAGTTGGGTACTTTTTACATAACCCCCAATAAAAGTGGTGACTTTTGCTCGATTTTGAGGCGGAACATCAATCTTTCCGGACACTTTTATGGTTTCGTCAAAATCTTTCATTACGGGGTTGCTAATGACCATTCCTGCGGATTGAAATTGTGCCTGAGTAACGCTAACCAAACCATCATCTTCTGTAGTTGTTGGTGCAGTTGCTTCTTTTTTGCAGCTTACAAGAAGCAGCGCAAAAACTAATATATACAGTTGTTTTTTCATATATGTAAACTAATAATTAAGGTAGTGTAATTCTAATTGATTGTTGTTGAATTGCAGAACAGCTTCTATGTATTCTATTTTTATAGATACCGCGTTTTCTAAACTCTGAATGTATTGAAAAAAGTCGATTTCTCCATTTTTATAGCTGCTATTCGCCACTTTGATGATTTCCTCAGATAATTTTTTCCCAGTGGCGTTGTAATAATTGATACTTTCTTGGTACTTGGCAATTTCATTTTGCTGTTGACGGATAAATTGCGTCATTTTTTGTTCTTGATTAAGCTTTTGCTCTTCCCAACTTTGCGATTCTAATTGGGCTACTTTGGTTTTAGACACGTTACCAGAGAATAAAATAGGAACTGCAATACCCACTTGAAAACCATATAAAGATTGTGACAAGCCGTTATTTCTTCCTTGAAAATATTCCAGATTCAAATCGGGTAACCAATGCTGTTTTTGCAAAGTAATTTGATTTTTAAAGGTCTTGCTAATACTTTCTAAATAAGCAGTATGTAAATCTTTATTTGAAGTAGTATCCAAAGCACTAATTGGCAGTAATTCTTTCTCTAGAATATTTATTTTTTCATCGGATTGCACCAAAGCTTGCAAGGATTCGTATTGTGCTTTTTTCTCAAAATTGATTTGGGAAAGCTTGGTTTTGATTTGTCTGTATTTCGATTGAGCCGTAATTTTTTCTAAATAATTGGTTTCTCCCAATTCGAAACGGCGATCGCTGGCTTTAGAGAAATTTTGGTACAAACTATCCAAATAAGAGTACAAGCGTTCCTGATGCTGCCAATACACAATCTGCTCATAGGTTTTGGCTACTTGCAGCGAAAGTTTATTTTTTTGAAGTTCGAAATTGGCTTTCTCTTTCTCAAATTCTGAGGTATTCGCTTTCTTTTGCACACCATAAACGGTAGGAAACAAAAAGCGTTGCTGCACTCCAAAAACTTTTAGCGGTAGATTATTCAAAGCTAAATTATTTTGATCGTACGAATAATACACATTGGTTTTTTCGAAGGTAAAACTGCTTTTGATGTTTTCTTGCATTTTATTGACTTGCAAAGCCGCTGCCTTGATGCCTTTATTGTTTTCAAGAGCTTTGTTTATTAAGGCCTCACGTGACAGAGTTGTGTTTTGGGCAAATCCAAAACTACTAGCCAACAAAAGCAAAATAACAGTAAGGTACTTTTTGCCCTTTTTTGGTTTAGGTCTTTTGAATTCTTTTGAATCAAAGACTTTAAAGAGAATGGGCAATACAATTAAGGTCAAAACTGTAGCGGTAAAAAGCCCGCCAATTACTACGGTCGCCAAAGGACGTTGTACCTCTGCCCCAGCCGATGATGAAATCGCCATTGGTAAAAAACCTAAAGCGGCAGCGGCGGCAGTCAATAATACAGGTCGTAAACGATCGGTAGTTCCTTTTACAATTAAGGCATTCATATCGGTCATTCCTTGATGTTTTAATTCTTTAAAATGTTCAATCAGTACAATACCATTCAATACTGCGATACCAAAAAGCGCAATAAAACCAACCCCTGCCGAAATACTAAAAGGCAAATCACGTAGCCACAAAAATAATATTCCTCCAACGGCAGATAACGGAATCGCTGAATACACCATCAAAGCTTCTTTCATTGAGCCAAAAGCAAAATACAACAGAATAAATATCAAAAGTAAAGCGATAGGAACAGCAATAAGCAATCGGGCTTTGGCACTTTCTAAATTTTCGAATTGTCCGCCATATTGCACATAATAACCCGCAGGCAATTTGATTTGTGTAGCTACAATCTTTTGAATATCGGTCACTACACTTTGTAAATCTCGATTTCGAACATTGATTCCCACTACAATGCGTCGGTTGGTATTATCTCGTGATATTTTGGCTGGGCCTTCAGCATAATCAATTGCAGCTAACTCACTCAACGGAATTTGAGTGCCATTTGGAACTGTAACATATAAGTTTTTCAAATCCTCGATACTCTTTCTATTGGTTTGATCCAAGCGAATGACCATATCAAATCGTTTTTCGCCTTCAAATACATTTCCTACCACTTTTCCAGCAAAACTAAGTGCGATGGCATCATTCAAATCTTCAATATTCAAACCGTAGCGTGCAATTTTAGAACGATCATATTGCACGTACATTTGAGGTAAACCTTCTGTTTTTTCAATAATAACATCCGAAGCACCGGGAACTTTTTTGATAGCGCGTTCAATTTCGTGTGCTTTTCTGGCTAAAACATCCAAATCAGTCCCAAAAATCTTAATCGCTACATCAGAACGAGTTCCAGAAATTAACTCATTAAAACGCATCTCAATAGGTTGTGTAAACTCGATTTCCATATTCGGAATTTGGGCGTTTAAAGCTGCTTTAATTTTATCAGCCAATTCATCTTTGGAAGTGGCAGAAACCCATTCTGACTTGGGTTTAAGTTTTACGATAACATCGCTTTCCTCCATCGACATTGGGTCGGTAGGAACTTCGGCAGCACCAATTCTAGAAACAACTTGCTCTACTTCAGGGAAATTTTTCAATATGATTTCCTCTATTTTAGTAGTGGTTTCAATGGTTTTGGTCAAAGAAGTTCCTGTTTTCAGTACCGGTTGAATCACAAAATCTCCTTCGTCTAAGGTGGGAATAAATTCGCCTCCCATTGTACTAAACAAAATACCAGAAAACACCAATAACGCTAGGGCTCCGTACAATACTTTTTTGGTATTATCCAAAGCCCAAGTAATGGAAGGCAGATACCAAGAATTTAATTTACGGATTAGCTTCTCTGAAATAGAATTTGGATTTTCTTTTGTTGGTTTTAAAAACATAGAAGCTACAACAGGAACATAAGTAAAACAGAAAATCATCGCGCCCAATAAAGCAAAGCTAAACGTCATAGCCATTGGCTTGAACATTTTCCCTTCGATGCCTGATAATGACAAAATAGGAATAAAAACAATTAGAATAATTAACTGACCAAAAATGGCAGAATTCATCATTTTGGATGCACTTTTATAGGTGATTTGGTCAATTTCTATTTGGCGATTTTCTTTGTTTAATCCTGCCAAATGTGCCGAATTTTGTGCAATTTGAAAGGCAATAAATTCCACAATAATTACAGCTCCATCGATAATAATTCCAAAATCAATGGCACCCAAACTCATCAAATTGGCATCGACGCCAAAAATGTTCATAAACGAAATAGCAAACAACAAACACAACGGAATCACCGAAGCTACAACCAATCCAGAACGCCAATTCCCAAGCAATACAACCACGACAAAGATTACAATGAGACAACCTAAAATTAAATTCTCAGCTACTGTAAAGGTGGCCTTCTCAACGAGTTCACTTCTTTCTAGAAAACCATTGATATACACTCCTTCTGGTAGTGATTTTTGTATTTCGGCCACCCTGTCTTTAACATCACTAATGACTTGCTTAGAGTTGGCGCCTTTAAGCATCATCACTTGTCCGAGGACCTTCTCTCCTTCTCCATTTCCAGTAATCGCTCCAAAACGATTGGCGTGACCAAATTGTACTTTGGCAATATTTTTAATCAAAACGGGAAGACCATTGGTGTTTTTAACCACAATATTTTCAATATCCTGAATGCTATTGACTTTTCCTTCGCCACGAATGAAATAACTTTGATTCGTTTTTTCAATATAAGCCCCACCTGCAATGCTGTTATTTTTCTCTAAAGCGGTAAAAATTTCGGTCAAGCTACAATTCATCGCCTTTAATTCCGAAGGGCGAATACTGATTTCGTATTGTTTTAAATAACCACCCCAAGTATTGATTTCAACCACACCATTGATTCCAGACAATTGTCGTTTGACAATCCAATCTTGAATCGTTCTCAAATCGGTTATGGAATAGTTGTTTTTAAACTGAGGTTTTACTTCCAAAGTGTATTGATAAATTTCGCCCAATCCAGTGGTTATGGGTCCCATTTCCGGTGTGCCAAAACCTTCGGGTATTTTCTCGGAAGCCGCTTTTATTTTTTCAGCGATCAATTGACGAGGTAAATAAGTTCCTAAATCGTCATCGAACACAATGGTAACGACTGATAATCCAAATTTTGAAATAGAACGAATTTCTTTTACGCCAGGTAAATTAGCCATTTCTATCTCGACAGGATACGTTATAAATTGCTCTATATCTTGGGTAGAAAGATTGCGTGAAGTGGTAATCACTTGCACTTGATTGTTGGTCACGTCAGGCACAGCGCCAATAGAAATTTGGAATACAGAGAACAATCCGAAACCGAACACGCTCAAAGTAAACAACAATACAATGAGTTTATTGTTGATAGAAAATGCTATGATTTTATTCAGCATACTAGTAAATTAAAAATTATACGTTTAGAATCATTAGAATACCAATAATTCACAAAATAGTAATTATCAAAAGGATAATTAACGATAAAGATAATTTTAAACTAGTTTAGGCGGTTGCCAAATAGCACTAAATACGTTAGAAATATACCATTCTTTGTAAATCGGAAGTGGTTGATTTACGACTGTTGGTACAAGATTTTTTAAAGTAAAAATAGACTGTGTTTCTGAAAAAGCCAAAACAACTGTATCGAGATTGATAGTTTGGCTCTTGAATGGTAGGTTTTCGTGTTTGTCGTGACCATCAGTATCGGTGTGTTTGTTTAAATTATTGTAGTGACTGATGGTAAAATCGATAAACGAAAAGGCTTGTTCTTGATTGTGATTTTTGTGCTCTAAATAATGCTGATACAAATTGGGAATTTTGAATAACTGTCCTATCTCTGTGTTGGAATACACAAAAACAAATAAGAAAAATAAAGTCATTATTTTTTTGACAGACATATCCAACTACTTTCAAAAGTTATAGCCTCAAGCTTTAGTACAAAAGTAAGTGGTAAATATATGAAATATCTTAAGAACGGCTTAAAAAGAGATTAATGAAAACTTAAGACTACTTTAGTTCCCTTACCAGTTTTACTAAAAATTTCGATATCCATAGGAAGTAATTCTGCAATTCGTTTCACTATAGAAAGTCCTAATCCAGAGCCTTTTATCGTAGGATGATTTGTAGCATTAGAACGATAAAAAGGGTTGTAAATTTTATCCAAATCGGCTTTGACGATACCAATTCCTTGGTCGGTAATGATGCAGTGGGTGCCTTTTTCGTCTTTATTCAAATCAATTGTAATCACCGTATTTTCTCCAGAATACTTGATGGCGTTACTAATGATATTCCCAATGATAATCGCCACTAAATAATGATCGGATTCGATATAGTAATCAGCCGAAAATTGACTAACAACGGTTATTTTCTTTGATTTTATTTTTTCTGAATACAGTGTCAAGGTGTCCAAAATCAATGCATTCAAATACACTTTTTCGATCTTTAGGCGTTGTTTTTGATTTTCGAAACGCGCCAATAACAATAATTGATCCACCAAGTTATTTACACGATTGACTTCCTTAATACTATAGGCAATTTTCTCTTCATATTCTGCTTGTGTTCTGGGTTTTCGTATCAAAACTTCCAAAGTACCTTTCAAAACTGTCAGCGGCGTTCTTAATTCGTGCGAAGCATCCGAAGTAAATTGTTTTTCACGTTCTACTGCATTTTCTATTCGATCCAGTAAATCATTGATTGTTTTGGAAAGTGTGTAGAGTTCGTCTTTGTTTTGAGGTAAACTTATTCTTCCTTTGAGGTTTTCTTTTGTTATATTACTTGATATTTCAGTAATAACACTAACTGGTTTTATACTTCGTCCAGCTATAAATCGGGCAATTAAAAAGAGGAGAACTAAGATTAAAGGAAACGAAACCAAAAGTGTATTTCTTACATTTGGCAAAATCATTTGAGCGTCATCTAGTGACATAGCTATAAAAAGATAACCAATAACTTTATTATTTTCAAAAAGAGGTACTTGAATTTGCCTAATGGGTTTTTTATTCAAAAAAGTATCCACAAATTTATTATTACAGGAGTTGTTGTATCTACGTAGCAGTAAATTCTTTAGATTAGGGGATTTATCAATCAATTGGTAATTTATATCTAAAAACTGAACAAAAACAGGATTTACATTTACTGTATTATGTTCTCTTGCTCTCCATTGATCTACTTGTATCAGATAGGTATTATTTCGATCAATCGCTACTTCTTTAAGATGTTTTTTTACCTCTTCATGAATCTCATCATTAATATGTTTGTTTACACTATAATTAATTACCTGATAAATAATAATAAAAACCACTAAAATTAGCAAACCAGTGCTCAAAATATAGTTAAAGGCAATTCTGTCTTTGTATGAAAATGAAAACATATTTAAGTGAAATTAAACCGTTAGGTAAACTATTTTTTACCACATAGGAAAAACATAGAGTTTATAGTTTTTAAAAGGAATTCGTAGACGCTTTACTTTTCACATAGCATTCTATGTGTGAATAGTGCTATTTCTATTTTATTCTTCTTCAAATAGACTTAGTCTATGATTCTAGCCTGCACTGAGGCATCGAAGTGTGGTTACATTTTTTTATTTTAATTAAATCCAACAAGTTTAAATTAATCATTAGCAATATAGCCAACGCCACGAATGGTTTTGATGAGATCTTCTTCTTTGTTTAGATTGAGTTTTTTTCGAATGGCGTTCATAAAAACATCAATAACTCCTGTATCGTATTCGAAATGAATATCCCAAACATCCTCAATAATTTGATTTCGAGTACAAACCGTTCCTTTATTTTTGATTAAATATACTAATAATTCATATTCGCGTTGCGTAAGATTAACTTCTTGATCGCCCAATAACACTTGATGTTTGGAGGGATCAATGCTGATGTTGCCTAAAACCAATTTGTCATTGGAAGCGGTATTTCTAAAATGAATTTTAATTCGTTCAATTAATTCATCAAAGCTAAAAGGTTTTTTGATGTAATCATTTGCTCCTGCTTTCAAACCTTCTATCGTTTCTTGTACGGTATCTTTGGCAGTCAAAAACAGAATTGGCGTTTGAATATTGGCTTTTCTAATGGCTTTACAAATGTCTATTCCATTCATTTTGGGCAACATCCAATCCAACAAAATAACATTTACTTTTTGTTCTAAAGCTAATGCTAACCCTGTTTCACCATCATAAGCCACCAATACTGAATACCCCTCTTCTTCTAAACCTTGTTTAAGAAAATCAGCAATTCCTACTTCATCTTCTACAATAAGAATTTTCATAGTTACTGCATTAAAAACTTGAATCCAAGTGATACAATATCAGCTTTCAAACCATCACTCCTATCGTAATGATTGTATCTAAAATCAATATTTTTCAAGCCGAATTTCCAAATTTTTGTTCCTGTAAAAATATCAGTATAATTGATTCCAAATCCATACTGATTGGCATCAAAAGCAGACAAATCATAATCAGAAGTATAGTATTGATCCGTTGATAGATGCGTATTGATTGGTGCAAAATAATCTGAAGCCGTTTGTGTATAATAACGATACATAGGGAAAACCGTAAAGCGGTCTGTTATTTTAATTGGCAATTCAATACTTGCGGTATGCGATTGTATTCCCCAGTTATCAGAATAGAATCGATAATAGGTTCTTAGTACAAAACGCTCATTGATGTAATAATGTAACCTAGCTCCTATTGGTAATTTAAATCTTGAATCCGGTAGCCGTTCAATATCATTGGCTAACTGAAAATCATTAATAAAGGAAGCAGCCACATCTTTGAAATACACCCTTTGATAGGGCGTAGATAACAAACCTTGTTGTTGAAGCACATCCAAAAACACCGATGCTTGCATTTTTTTGTTGATTACCTGAGACAAACTTAACGATACCGAATAGGAATTTCTTTTCTTATCCTTATGTAATAGGAATTGACTTGGGTTATAAGCTGTATTTCCAGTAATGGTAAAATAGTCAAAAATTCCTCCGTTTAAATTATCCCCATTATTTTTAAAATCTTGCAATTCTTTTGGATAAATAGGCCTCCAAGTATCCAAATAGGCACTGGCAGAAAGACTTACTTCAGTGTTTTTATCATTAAATTCTTTGGTAATTCCACCACCAAATCCAATAGAAGAATAATCATACTCCATCGAAGCAGACACGTGGGCGTTCCAAATCGTGTTTCTGTCATCAGAACTAGCCGAATAGGACAAAGCTAAACTTGTTAATTGATCAGACTCTGAAGCACCTGAACTGGATTGCCAAGGCGATGGTGTATTGCTATCAAAAGGATTAATATTACTTGAAGAAGCTGAAGTATAGGCTGAAATTCCAATATCTGCAGTTAACACTTCGTCGTCACTAAGTGGCATCGCAACTACAATTGCAGCTGTAATATCGGTTAGGTTTTCGGTTCCACTTCCTCCAGAAACAGCTGAATGTATTCCGTCTTGTTTGTAATAGCTGAACAAGAAATCAACTTCGGTAGTTTCTAATACTCTTTTCTTAAATCCAACTGCTGTGGAGTCTTTCTGTTGCCCATTAGCAAAGAAAATACTAATCAGTGATAGAATCGATAAGGCTTTTTTCATTATTTATATTTCAATTAAATAAATTATTTTGAGGATTTAGTTGCATCCACAACCACCACCCGTTTTTCCTCCATTTGCCCCTGCAGCAGCCTCTCTATAGACCTGAAAAGTGGTTTCGTAGCGTTCAGATGCTCTTGCAGCAAGCTTCATATCTGGATCATTTAGAGCCACTTTTTCATATTCTTTTACTGAGGTACAAGATTGTAATGCAGCTACTACTATACTAGTAAAAAGTAATTTTTTCATTAGTTAAATTTTTTAATATCAATATTTTTAGAGGTGTGTATTTCCCCTTTATCGTCAACAATTATGCATCCAATACCTTTGAGTTGGTTGACTAAGTTCAACCCAACGTCTACTCCCAAAACAAATATTCCAGTAGCAAGGGCGTCTGCAATTTCTGTTTGTTTAGCAAAAACAGAAACACTTACCACACCTTGTGCCGGATAACCCGTTCTTGGATCAATAATATGTGAATAGCGTTTGCCATCAAAAACCACAAATTTTTCGTAACTCCCTGAAGTCTCTACAGCACTATTTTCTAGCGGAAAAGTAGCAAATACTTTGCTTTTATTCATTGGGTTAACAATGGCGACTGTCCAAGGTTTACCTGTCGTTTGATAGCCCCAAGCATTAATATCGCCCGATACATTTACAATTCCAGAGGTACAGCCTTTTGATAGCAATAAATCTTTGATTTTATCTGCAATATAGCCTTGACCAATACCACCTAGACCTAATTTCATTCCTTTTTCCTTCAAATAAATAGTCTGTGCTTTGGCATCCAAAACAATTTTTTGATACCCAATTCTAGCTACCGATTGTTTGATAGCTTCGGGAGTGGGCATAGCCTTCATACTTCCGTCGAATTTCCAAATTTTGTCCATTGAAGCGTAAGAAATATCAAAAGCACCTGATGTAAGTTGCGCTATTTTTAGAGCGCGTTGCACCAAATCATAGACTTCTTTATCTACTTTTACAGGTTGAATACCTGAATTTTTGCTCACTTGAGAAATTTGTGTGGTTGGAATCCAATCCGAAATCAGATTTTCGATTCGCTTCACTTCGGCAACCGCCATATCTATATAAATGTTGGCTTGAACCGTATCTTTAGCAACAACAGTCATTTCAAAAGGACTTCCAAGCATATACAATTTTCGCTTATGAGTCACTTGACCAAAAGCGAAAACAGAAGTTAAAAAGAATATAAGAATTAGGTTTCTCATTTTTTTTCTAACGAATGAATTAGTTGTATATAATCCGTTGCGGGAACATTTTTAAAACCCGTCATTCCTAAAACTTTTCCATTTTTATCTAAAAGCACCACCAAGGGAAAACTTCCTCCACGATTGTATTTTTCAGCTAATTTTTGATTAGCTACGGTTAATTCGGGAGCCAATTGGTTTACTTTTTTCTTTGGAAAATCGGCTTTATAAATGACCCATTTTTTTTCTGCTTCTTGTTTAAATGCTTCTGATTTCCAAACCACATTATCTAATTTCATACAAGGCGCGCACCAATCAGAACCAGAAAAAACCAAAACAATATTCTTGTCCTCTTTTAAGGCTTCAGTTTTAGCATCATCAAAGTTGGTTTTCCAATTTTGACAATAACCAACTGAGGTTAATAATAAAGTAAAAAATAAGACTTTTATTTTCATATTCAAAACAATTAATTTCATAAAGTAAAAGTATTCTAATTATGATTAAACGTAACAATCTGTCATCTATTTTAATGGAATCTTAAGTTAAATTGACATTAAGCCAATCTTAAGCTAATCTTAAATGAACCTTAAATCAATTACAGAAACACAAGTATAATTTTGGAAAAAAATTTACAAATAATGTTTCTTTTTAAAAAATACACCCCATTTTATTACTTAGCGTTCATTTCTCTTTTAATAGGTTCGTTTTTAAGAACTATTTTAATGGTTCATCCTATAACGCAAAGTACTTTTACTTTTTTTGAAATACTAAAAATTTATGGATTAGGATTTTGTTCTGATTTCTTTGTTTTTGCTATTGCTAGTGGATTTCTGTGGCTCTATTTGATTTTTATTTCCAATATAAAATACAATAAGCCTTACGGTTATATTATTTTTACATTACTTCTCTCTTTGTTAGGATATCTCGCGCTAGGGAATACTATTTTGGATGAATATGGTGGCGCTTTACCCAAAATAGGAATTGCTTTTGTTGGAATAAAGACGGTATTATTCGGTTTGTTTTTATTTTTACCTCAATACCGTGAACGTTTCCGATTGTGGATGTTTAGTTTTGTTATCTTTTTATATGTTTTATTGCTTTTACAAAATGGTATTAGTGAATACTTTTTTTGGAACGAATTTGGAGTAAAATACAACTTCATCGCAGTCAATTATTTGATTTATACCAATGAAGTAATTGGCAACATTATGGAATCTTATCCAATAATTCCTATTTTTTCTGCCTTGTTCCTAGTGGTTGGCAGTATTACTTTTTTCGTAGTCAAAAACACTAAAGATTGCCTTGTGAACATTCCTGATTTCAAAGATAAAATCAAATTCTCTCTTGTTTATTTAAGTTTATTTGGAATCTCTTTTTGGGCAATTCCAACTTTAGCCAAAAGCGAAAATTCGACAAATATTTTTACTAATGAACTACAATCCAACGGAATTTATAAGTTCTATTTAGCATTTATGAATAGTGAATTGGATTATTTTAAATTTTACAAAACATTGCCAAAAGCAGAAGCTTACGCACAATTGAATAAGTTGATTCCTGATACTAAAGATCGCTCAATACTAAGAACAATAAATTCTGATTCCTCTGAGATTAAAAAAAATGTAGTCTTAATTACTATTGAAAGTCTAAGTGCCGATTTTATGAAACGATATGGTAATAAAAAGAATATCACCCCTTTTTTGGATAGTTTGGCTGATAAAAGTTTAGAATTTACCAATTTATATGCCGTTGGAAACAGAACCGTAAGAGGTCTTGAAGCGGTAACACTTTGTTTGCCTCCAACAGCTGGTGAAAGTGTTGTAAAACGAAAAGACAATAAGAATAAGTTTACCACTGCATCTGTTTTCAAAAAGAAAGGATACATTGTCAATTATTTGTACGGTGGAGATGCTTTTTTTGACAATATGGAATCCTTCTTCGGAGGAAATGGTTATAACATAATTGATAAAAAATCATTTACCAAAGAAGAAATTAGTTTCGCCAATGTATGGGGAGTTTGTGATGAAGATATGGCTAAAAAAGCGATTCAAACTATGAATGCAGATGCTAAAACAGGCAAGCCTTTCTTTTCGCATTGGATGACCGTGAGTAATCACAGACCTTTTACCTATCCTAATAACAAAATTGATATTCCCGGTGATGCTAAATCTCGTGAAGGAGGCGTAAAATATACCGATTACGCATTGAAACAGTTTTTCAAAATGGCCAAAAAACAGTCTTGGTTCAAAAATACCCTTTTTGTAATTGTAGCAGATCATTGTGCTTCAAGTGCTGGAAAAATTGAGCTTCCGTTAGACAAATACCGAATTCCCGCTTTTATATATGATCCAAATCGTACTGATAAAAGAGAATTCAATAAATTGATGTCACAAATTGACATTATGCCTACCGTCTTCGGATTATTACATTTTGATTATCAGAGTAAATTTTACGGACAAGATGTTATGAAAACTGCTTATCAACCAAGGGCTTTTATTGCAACTTATCAAGACTTAGGTTTAATTAAAGATTCTATTTTAACCATTCTTTCGCCTAAGCAAAAAGTAAAGCAGTTTGATTTAAAATTAAAATATAACAAAAATATTCAACCAGAATACCAATCAAACTTCGAAGAAATCGCAGAAAGACATTTTAACAGAAATTATACCAACGAAACGATTTCATATTATCAAACCGCCTCTGAAATACTAAAAAATAAACAATATCAAAAGCAAGATTAGCTTAATTTTACTATTGCTAATAATGCCATTCCTGCAATAAACACCCACAACAAAATCCCTAGCAATAAAGGTTTTATTCCAACTTGTTTTAAACTTGTAAAATTAAGTCCCGCACCGATTAAAAAAAGTGTAACTGTTAAACCAACTTTTGAAACAGTTACTAAAAATGGAGCTACAGTCGTAACTGCAGGAACATATGTATTTACTATCAAAGCCAAGATAAATAAGAAAATAAAATACGGAATGGTCACTTTCTTTTTTCCATTTTTGAATAAATAATAAGAACCAATGGCGACAGGAATAATCCATAACGCTCTTGCTAATTTTACCGTAGTTGCGACTTGCAGCGCTTCTGCACCAAATTTATTAGCCGCTCCAACAACAGAACTCGTATCGTGTATGGCAATGGCACACCACAATCCAAATTCGTTTTGCGACAATTGCAGCAAATGACCAATAACAGGAAACAAAAACAAAGCCACCGAGTTTAATATAAAAATGACTCCCAAAGCTACTGAAGTCTGATTTTCTTTAGACTCCACTACTGGCGCTATAGCTGCAATAGCACTTCCTCCACAGATTGCTGTACCACAAGAAATTAAATGCGTTATTTTTTTGTCAATTCCAAGCCATTTTCCAATGATAATCCCAATGAACAAAGTAGAAAAAATAGAAACAATAGTAAAAAGCATTCCTTCTTTTCCTGCTGCAATAGCACTATGCAAATTCATACCAAATCCTAAGCCGACCACGGATATTTGCAATAAAATTGAAGTTGCTTTATGATTTAAATGTAAAAAGGGATGTCCTGACAAATTTGCTATTATTAATCCTAGAAGTAATGCAATGGGTGGCGACACAGAAAAAGTAAGACAAACTAGTAAAAGAAGAACAAAAAGAATTTGTTGATTTGTTCTAGAAAGATTTAAAAAGTGTGAGGGTGCAACAGCGCTATGTTTTGATGTAGTATCCATCGTAAAGTAGTTTAAAATTACTTTACAAAGGTCTGACGAATGCTTTTAAAATACCAATACCTAAATACGATTGACTATAACGACAAGTTATAGTATTCTGAAATATTCCGAATAAACAGTTCCGACAAAGTATCTGTTTTTCCAACTAAAGTGATACTGTAAAAGAATCGTTCAATCACTAAATTTTGCACATCCAAAATAATTAATTCATTGTTTTTTAATTCTTTAGAAACTGCATGAATAGAAATAAATGCAAAACAATCGGAATGCAACAAATATGATTTAATACTTTCTGTACTACCCAATTGCATTTCGATTTGCAAATCGGATACTTTGACATTTTGTTGTTTTAAGGCATATTCAATAACTTCAAGTGTTCCAGAACCTCGCTCTCGAGTTAACAATCGAAGTGTTTGTAAAGTTGCGATGGAGATTTCATTGCTTTTAGCCAAAGGATGATTAGCTCTACAAACCAATACCAATTCGTCTTTCAAAAAAGGAACATATTTAATCGATTGATTTTTAGACTGTCCCTCTACTACTCCAACTTCAATTTCCTTATTGATTAAGGCATTTTCTATTTGTTCCGTATTCCCATTGGTCAAATGAACACTTATTCCTTTTTCTTTTTCATGAAATCGAGCTAAAATAGGAGAAATAACATATTGCGAAAGCGTTGTACTGGCACCAACTCTGAGTAATCCCTGGCGTTTGGTTACAAATGAACTCATCTCAAAGTCAATATCCCGATAAATATCAAATATAGATTTGGTATGCTGTAGTAAAAGATGACCTGCTGGTGTCAAAGCGATTTTGGAACCATTTCGTTCAAAAAGCTTCGTTTTATAAGTCTCTTCCAGTTCTTGAATGTGTTTTGAAACGGCTGGCTGACTGATATATAATTCCGCGGCCGCCTTAGTAAAATTAAGTCGGACTGCCACGGTATAAAAAACTTTTAGCCTAAAATCCATTTTTTCGTTGATTAGAAAACTACAATGTAATAGTTACAACAAACCGTTGTATTTGCGCACAAACCACTCTGTTGACAAACAAATTGCAATCAAAATCAAAAGCCAAATCCAATCTATCAATGGAGTTTTGATGACGCTTTCTTTCTGAATTGCTTTATACGACTCATCCGCAAGCAATAGTTGTATCAATTGTTCAACTTGTGAAGGAAGAAATGCTTTTCCTTTTGTTTGCTCAGCTAATTGTGCTAGTTTGGTATAATCAGGAGTAACAAATTGTTTTTCGATATCGAAATCTAGAATTTCAAAACGTCCTGAATAACTGCTATTGGTATTCAACTCTTTGACTGTAAAAGTATAACTTCCAGCGGAAAGTCCATCTAAATTGACTTGATAAGCATTGGTTCCTTTAAGCAAATCGTAATTCTTTTTCTGCTTAGTTTTAGTATTTGTGACAGATATACTTAATCGAGCATTGTCATCAAACTCATAATTTTTGTTAAAAAACTGAGCCGTAATTGCAATAGATTCGCCAGAATTATAAAAGTTCTCGTGAGTAACAACCAAAGCTTTTTTAGTGCTATTCGAAGCTAAAAATTGAATCGTTTTATCGATAAAAACATCATATTTCTCAAACGACTGTTGATCAATATGTGATTGTAAACGCCATTTCCAACTATTTTCTCCTAACAAATAAGCGCTTCGTTTTCCTCCTGTTTCTGTAAATGCCAACAGCGGTAAACCAGTATCGATGCTTCGTATTTTGGAAGAAAGCAAAACCGTAACATTCTCCTTTGTGATAACTGTACCAAAAGGATGTGCCAAGGGAGGGAAATTTTCAAAACCTATATTTTCTAATGCAAACAAATTGAATTTAGAGTTAAACGAAGGCAAATAATCTTCTTTTTGATTGGTTACTTTAAAAGTCAAATCGCTTTGTTGTTGATTCAGAAAATTAAAATCTGTAGCCATTCCTGTAACGACTAATGTATTTATTCCAGCAGTTTTAGCAGTATCAAAAATAGATTTGAAAGAAGCATTTGGCTGATATAAAATCAAAACATTATAATCAGACAAAGATTTGATTTCTTGTGGCTTAAGAATATTTACTTTACGTTGTGCATTCGTTTCAATAGCCCGTTTTAAAGCACTCAAATCAGGATGATTGATTGTTGAAACCAATCCAATTGTTGTTTTTTGATCCAACACTTCAACAGCAAAATTATTGGAGTTATTGTAGGTGTTTTTTTCTTTTACACCAGAGGTAATACTTGCTTTAAATAAATGCAATCCAATTTTATCAGCAGGCAAAAAAACCGTAAAAGTGGCTGTTTTTTGAGTTGATGTAAAGTTAATGGGTTGTTTTGAAAGCGTACTTTTTCCTTCCGAAATAGAAAAATTTGCCGTAACCGGTCGGTTTCCAGAATACTGAACAAATACTTCTACAGGAAATTTATTCTTGTAAAAAGCATATTTGTTCACATTCAGTTGACTGATTTTTAAGTCAAAAACAGCCGTGGTATCTCCCATTACAACTGGAAATACACGATTTTCAGTGTCAAAACTATATACATAATCATCCCCTGAAGTTTGATTTCCATCTGAAATTAAAACCGTAGGAAAATGAATATTTTTGTATAAACTCTTCAAATCTTTGGCTACAACATCCAACTGTGTTTGTGTTCCTTTAAATGTAAAAGTATCCGATTGTTGTAATGATGCATCAAATAAAAAGGTTTGTATCTCAAACTTCTTTTGTAATTCTTTATTTGAAATCAATTGCTGATACACTTCTCTTGCTTGTGTTTTTGCTTTCAAAAAAGTAATGGAACTGGAATTATCCACCACAACAGGCAATGGTGTTTTGACTACTTCTAATTCGGTTTTACTGATAATTGGATTAATCAATAACAACAAAAAACCAAAAATGGAAGCAAAACGCAAAAAAGCCAAAAACCAATATATTTTTGATTGGTTTTTGGCTATATATAGATATTGAAAAAATGACAAACCAGCAGCTATAACTAAAGAAACAATAAGTAATAGAAGGGTGTTTGTTGTCATATTTTAATAATAATTGTAGCTTATTTATTGATAACTTTTTTGTTTTTACATTCAATAAAGAAAAGTGAACGTAGAAAACTTATTCTAAGTTAACATTCCTCCACATACGTTTAATACTTGACCTGTTACATAAGCACTCATATCTGAAGCGAAGAACAAACAAGCATTAGCAACATCGTCAGTAGAACCGCCGCGTTTCAAAGGAATTCCTTCTCTCCAACCTTTCACAACGTCCTCGCTCAATTTTGCAGTCATTTCGGTTTCAATAAAACCTGGAGCAATAACATTGCAACGGATATTACGAGAACCTAATTCAAGCGCTACCGATTTTGAGAAACCAATCACCCCCGCTTTTGAAGCAGCATAATTCGTTTGTCCAGCATTTCCTTTTACACCCACTACAGAACTCATGTTGATGATAGATCCTGAGCGTTGTTTCAAAAATGTTTTTTGAATCGCTTTTGTCATATTAAATACTGATTTCAAGTTAACATCAATAACTTGATCAAAATCAGCTTCTGACATACGCATTAACAAGTTGTCTTTAGTGATTCCAGCATTGTTTATTAGAATATCAACAGTTCCAAATTCTGCAATAACCGCATCTACAAAAGATTGAGCTTCATTAAAATCTGCAGCATTAGATTGGTATCCTTTCGCTTTAATTCCCATCGCATTCAACTCATTTTCTAAGGCCAAAGCCGACTCAACAGACGAACTGTAAGTGAAAGCTACATTAGCTCCGTGTTTAGCAAAAACTTCAGCAATTCCTTTACCAATTCCACGACTTGCGCCTGTGATAATGGCTACTTTTCCTTCTAGTAATTTCATTTTTAGTCAATATTTGTTTTTCGAAAATGGCTAACTCAATTTTTCCTTTTTAGAGAAAAAAGGCAATTTCACCTTCAAAAGATTAATTATTTATAAATGATTTGAGACTTTATGTCTATTGTAAAACGCTATAACAATAAAAGCATTTTTGGTTTGCCAAATATAAGATATTTCCTTTTTAAAAAAAATTTGACAACACATTACACTTTATACCTTATTAAAAACAAAATGAGAAGAGGCTTTCACCACTTCTCATTTGAATGTATTATTTCTCTTTTCTTCTTTTGCGTTCAGTTTTTATCATTGATAGTTCACGACTAGTTTGACCAGCTACTGATGTATTTTCTTCAGCACGCCTGATTAAGTAAGGCATCACGTCTTTTACCGGACCAAAAGGTAAATATTTTGCCACATTAAATCCGTTTTCGGCAAGATTATAACTGATGTTATCGCTCATCCCATACAATTGACCAAACCAGATTCGATTATCGTTGCTTTTGATGCCGCTTTTTTCCATCAAATCTATTAACTTGTAAGTACTTAATTCATTATGAGTTCCAGCAAAAATCGACATGATTTCTAAATGTTCCATCATATATACTACAGCTGCATCGTAATTTTCATCAGAAGCTTCTTTTGAAGCACAAATAGGGGTTGGATAATTCATTTCTTGCGCACGAAGATTTTCTTTTTCCATGTAAGCGCCACGAACTAGTTTCATTCCAATAAAAAACTGATCACGTTTAGCTTCTTCGTGTATTTTTTTCAAATAATCCAAACGATCCCAACGGTACATTTGTAGTGTATTGAAAATTATCGCTTTTTCTTTATTGTATTTTCGCATCATATCGGTAACCAAATCATCTGCTACATCTTGCATCCAGCTTTCTTCGGCATCAATAAGTAAGGCTACATCTTTAATATAAGCTTCTTTACAAACGGCATCAAATCGTTCGATTACTTTATTCCACTCGATAGTTTCTTCCTCTGTCAAAGGCTTTTTTTCTCCTAATTTTTCATACAAAGCCAAACGACCAAAACCAGTTGGTTTGAATACAGCAAAAGGGATAGCTAGTCTTTCCTTAGCAAATTCGATGGTTTTTAAAGTCATTTTTAGTGCCGCATCAAATTGCTCTTCCTCTTCTTTTCCTTCAACAGAATAATCCAAAACAGAAGAAACTCCTTTGGTATACATTTTATCTACTACCGTCAAACAATCGTTTTCGTTAACGCCACCACAAAAATGATCAAAAACTGTTGCTCTAATAAGGCTTTCTACAGGTAAGTTAGCTTTTAAAGCAAAGTTAGTTACTGCTGTACCAATTCTTACTAATGGCTCACTTGCAATCATTTTGAATAAAAAATAAGCTCTATCTAGTTCTGTATCACTTTTTAAAGCAAAGGCAACTTGTGTGTTATTGAATATATTTTTCATTATTTGTTAAATTTTAATGCAAATATAGCTAGAGTTTTGAATTCTATTTACTAAAAAATGCCTTATTTTGCGACTCAAATAATTTGAAAACCATGCAAACTATTATAGCCAATAATTACCCTATTTATTTTAATGAAACCGCTTACGAACATTTGAATCTTTTTTTGAAAGAAAACAAGTATTCCAATATTTTCATTATTGTAGATAGTAACACAACCGATAGTTGTTTACCAAAATTTTTACCCTATTTAGAAACCGATTTAACTATTGAAATTGTTGAATTTGAAGCGGGTGAAATCAATAAAAACATTGAAACTTGTATCGAAATTTGGAACGTTTTGACCGAATTAGGTGCTGATAGAAAATCGCTGGTAATTAATGTAGGCGGTGGCGTGGTAACTGATTTAGGCGGTTTTGTGGCTTCTACTTTTAAACGAGGAGTTGATTTTATTCATGTACCAACAACGCTTTTATCTATGGTTGATGCCTCTGTTGGAGGAAAAAACGGCGTAGATTTAGGCAATTTAAAAAATCAAATCGGAGTAATTAATGTGCCAAAAATGGTGTTAATTGATACCACTTATTTAGAGACTCTTTCACAAAGCGAAATGCGCTCTGGTCTTGCTGAAATGCTTAAGCACGGATTGATTTATGACAAAGAATATTGGGAGGAATTTTTAGACTTAACTTCTATTGATTTTGCTGATTTTGATTCGCTTATACATCGTTCTGTAGTGATCAAAAACCAAATTGTGAGGCAAGACCCAACAGAAAAAGGTATTCGTAAAGCGTTAAACTTTGGTCACACTTTGGGGCATGCTATAGAAAGTTATTTCCTTGAAAGTAAAGACAAAACTACCTTATTACACGGAGAAGCAATTGCCGTAGGAATGATTTTAGAAAGCTATATTTCGTTAAAAAAAGGACTAATTTCAACATCCGAGTATCAACAAATAAAACAATCCATAAAAAGCATATACGATACTATTGTTTTTGAAGAAAATGACCTAGATCCTATCTTAGAGTTATTGATTCACGACAAAAAAAATGAATACGGAACCATTCAATTTGCTTTAATTGAAGGTATCGGAACCATAAAAATAAATCAATTGGTTGAAAACGAATTGATTCTTGAAGCCTTTCAAGATTACAAATCTTAATCTTTTTTTTAATAAAAAGGATTGCATTACGTATATATTATTTTTTACATTTGCATCAATGAAAAAAAGTCAAAAAAATAGCAACAACAAAGGAAGCAAAAACAAACAAGAACGATTTTTAATTAAATCTTTCCACCGTTTTTACACCATGATAGGTTGTTTCAATTTTGATCCTTTTCAATACATAAAAACAGAGAACGAAAAACTACAAATTAGGTACGCCAATATTAGGGTTTGAATGACAATTGATTTAGTTGAAACGCTTAATTAATTTTTATAAATAGTCAACCTAATGAATACAAAATATTCCGACTTAATCAATCAAACCTATTACTTCCCTCAAGAAGAATTTAAATTAAACAAAGACAACCTTCAATTTCACAATATCGATTTGATGAAATTGGTAGAAAAGTATGGTACGCCATTAAAATTCACCTATTTACCACAAATTTCAAACAACATCAACAAAGCCAAAAGCTGGTTTCGTAAATCGATGGAGAAAAATAAATACGAAGCAAAATATTACTATTGCTATTGTACCAAAAGTTCTCATTTTGAATATATCATGAATGAAGCCTTCAAAAATAATATTCACATCGAAACCTCTTCTGCTTTTGATATCAATATTGTGGAGAACTTGCTTGAAAATGGTAAAATCAATAAAAGCACTTATGTTATTTGCAACGGATTCAAAAGAGATCAATATGTTGAAAACATTGCTCGATTGATTAATAATGGTCATAAAAACACCATTCCAATTATTGACAACTTCGAAGAATTAGATTTGTTGCAATCGCAAATAAAAAACAAATTCAAAATCGGAATTCGAATTGCTGCCGAAGAAGAGCCAAAATTTGAGTTTTATACTTCTCGACTAGGAATTGGTTACAAAAACATTGTTCCTTTTTATAAAAAAGAGATTAAGGAGAATAAAAAATTGGAACTAAAAATGTTGCACTTTTTTATCAATACAGGAATCAATGATAATGCCTACTATTGGAATGAGTTAGTAAAATGTATCAAAGTATATGTGGCACTAAAAAAAGAATGTCCTACCCTTGATGGGTTAAATATTGGTGGTGGTTTTCCTATAAAAAATTCACTAACATTTGAGTATGATTACCAATATATGATTGATGAAATTATCAATCAAATAAAAATTGCTTGTGAAGAAGCAGAAGTAGATGTTCCTAATATATTCACAGAGTTTGGCTCCTTTACAGTTGGAGAAAGTGGAGGTGCTATTTATCAAATATTGTATCAAAAACAACAAAATGATAGAGAAAAATGGAATATGATTGACTCTTCATTTATCACAACTTTACCAGATACTTGGGCAATAAACAAGCGCTTTATCATGTTAGCCATTAACCGCTGGAATGATACGTATGAAAGAGTTTTACTCGGAGGAATGACTTGTGATAGCGATGACTATTACAACTCTGAGCAAAATATGAATGCTATTTATTTGCCAAAATACAACAAAGAAAAACCACTTTACATTGGCTTCTTTAATACTGGTGCCTACCAGGAAACCATAGGAGGTTACGGCGGATTGCACCACTGCTTAATTCCACAACCCAAACATATTTTGATCGATAGAGATGAAAATGGAATTTTAGCCACTGAGGTATTCTCTGAACAACAAACTTCTGAAGACGTTTTGAAGATTTTAGGTTACGGAAAAAAATAATAGTTATTTAATAATAGTCAATTTAAAAATTAGTTAAATTTGAAATACAATTTATGATTTTTAATAATTTAAAATAGATTAAAATGAGTAAAGGACCAATCAGTCAGTTTATTGAAAAGCATTATTTGCATTTCAACTCTGCATCGCTAGTAGATGCTGCAAAAGCTTATGAGCAGCAATTAGCCAATGGAGCCAAAATGTTGGTGAGTATGGCAGGTGCAATGAGTACTGCCGAAATAGGAAAGATTTTTGCCGAAATCATTCGTCAGGATAAAGTACAAATCATTTCATGTACAGGAGCAAATCTAGAAGAAGATGTCATGAATTTAGTAGCGCATTCTCATTATGAAAGAGTGCCTAATTATCGTGATTTGACACCACAAGATGAGTGGGATTTATTGGAAAGAGGACTAAACCGTGTGACCGATACTTGTATTCCAGAACATGAAGCGTTTCGTCGTTTACAAAAACACATTTACAAAATTTGGAAAGATGCTGATGACAATGGAGAACGTTATTTCCCACATGAGTTCATGTACAAAATGTTGCTTTCTGGAGTATTAGAAGAATATTACGAAATTGACTTAAAAGACAGCTGGATGTATGCAGCTGCTGAGAAAAATTTACCTATTATTGTACCAGGCTGGGAAGATAGTACTATGGGTAATATTTTTGCTTCCTATGTAATAAAAGGAGAATTAAAAGCTTCGACCATGAAGTCCGGTATTGAATACATGACTTTCTTAGCTGATTGGTACTCTAAAAATTCATCTAACGGAATTGGATTTTTCCAAATCGGTGGTGGGATTGCTGGAGATTTTCCAATATGTGTAGTACCAATGTTGTACCAAGATATGGAAATGCACGATGTACCATTTTGGAGTTATTTCTGTCAAATATCTGATTCAACTACTAGTTATGGATCTTATTCAGGTGCAGTACCTAATGAGAAAATTACTTGGGGTAAATTAGATATCAATACTCCAAAATTTATTATTGAGTCGGATGCTACAATTGTAGCACCATTAGTTTTCGCTTATTTGTTAGATTTATAAAATATTTTATGAAGAGAGTAATTGTTGATTACGCAAAATTAACTAACGAAATTTTAAATCTTTTAGTTGAAAAATTTCCTGATGGGTATGATGATTCGGATGTAATCCGTTTTAGAAATGCCAAAAATGAATTAATTGAAGCTGTAGAAGTACGTACAGAAGACACTATTTATTTAGTAAAAGTGAGTACCAAATTAGCCGATAGAATTGAAAATTTTGATGAAGATATTGATGATGTTGTTGTTCCAATAAGTGGAATCGACCTTGATGATGATGATGCAATATCTGATGATGATGAGGATGAGGACGAAAATTTAGACAAACCAGACTTAGATCCAGAAGATGATGAGGATGGAGACAAAGATATTGCTGATGATGATGACGAAGATGATGAAGATTAATCTTTAGTTTTTACAAAATAAAAAAAACATGAGGAGCTCAAAAATATGAGCTCCTTTTTTTATACTTTTAGTCTTCAAACTTTTATACGCCAAAATGACAACAGCAATTTTACACACCACTCTTAAAGAGAATTTCGGGTTTGAAAAATTTAGACCCAATCAAGAAGAAATTATTTCTTGCATTTTATCTGGAAAAGACACCCTAGCCATCATGCCTACCGGTGGAGGCAAATCTATTTGTTTTCAACTTCCTGCATTGATTTTACCAGGAGTAACAATAGTTATTTCGCCGCTTATTGCCTTAATGAAAGATCAAGTAGATAGTTTAAAAGCAAACGGGATACAAGCATGTTTCATCAACAGCAGCCAATCTTCTGAGGAGCAACAATTTTACATTGAAAATTTACAAGCCAGCAAATTTAAGCTAGTATATGTTGCGCCCGAGAGTTTGTCTTATCTAGAAAACTCTTTTAATAAACTCACCATTAGCCTGATTGCGATTGACGAGGCACATTGCATTTCGGCATGGGGACATGATTTCAGACCCGCTTATACCAATTTAGGCTATTTAAAATCTCGCTTCCCCTCTACTCCAATTTTAGCCTTGACCGCTACAGCTGACAAAGCTACTAGAACTGATATTTCTAATCAATTGAATTTGATCAATCCAAAGACTTTTGTAGCTTCTTTCGATAGAAAAAATTTGAGTCTAGAAGTAAGACCCGCTTTAGATCGTGTAAAACAAATCCTTGATTTTATAGATACAAAACCAAATGAATCTGGAATTATATACTGCTTAAGCAGAAAAACAACCGAGGAACTTGCTGAAAAACTTCGAAAAACAGGAATAAAGGCAAACGCGTATCATGCTGGTTTAGATAATCGAATTCGCTCTGAGGTACAAGATGCTTTTATCAACGATGATTGTCAAGTAGTTTGCGCAACCATTGCCTTTGGAATGGGGATTGACAAATCAAATGTGCGCTGGGTTATTCACTACAACTTGCCCAAAAACATTGAAGGCTATTATCAAGAAATTGGACGCGCCGGAAGAGATGGATTGCCTTCTGAAACGATTTTATTCGAAAGTTATGGTGACATGATTCAGCTTCAAAAGTTTGCTTCCGAAGGGTCAAATGCCGAAGTGCAATTAGCAAAATTGGAACGAATGAAGCAATATGCCGATGCTTTGAGTTGTCGTAGAAAAATTTTGCTTTCTTATTTTGGGGAATTGGTTACCGAAAATTGCGGGAATTGTGACATTTGCAAAAATCCACCTGCTTTTTTCGACGGAACTATTATTGCTCAAAAGGCCTTATCAGCAATAGCAAGATTAAAAGAATTAGAAGCTTTAGCAGTTGTTGTTGATTTTTTGCGAGGTTCAAAAAATGCTTCTATCTATGACAAAGAATATCAGCATTTAAAAACATATGGAATCGGAATTGATATCTCTTGGTATGATTGGAATCAATATATTATTCAACTAATCAATCTTGGGTATTGCGAAATCGCATTTCATCAGCAAAACAAATTAAAATTAACATCATTTGCAAAAAAAGTATTGTTCGAAGGCGAAAAAGTTCAATTAACAACGGTACAAAAAATAGATAAAACCAAGCCTGAAATCAAAGAACGAATATCTAAAACGATTTCAAATTCTCTATTTGAAATTTTAAGAAAATTGCGTTCTGAACTAGCTAAAGAAGAAAATGTTCCAGCTTATGTAATTTTTAATGATGCTACACTAAAACAATTTGACAATGAAAGACCAATGAGTGATTCGGAATTTCTAGCCATTGATGGAGTTGGAAAAGCAAAACTTGAAAAATATGGCGATATATTCATAAAGGCAATTATTGATTTTCAAAAAAGTAAAAATGTAAAGCCAAAAAAAGAGTCGAATACGTATAAAGAGACATTAGAATTATTTCAGTCTGGTTTGAGTGTGGATGAAATTGCAACTAAAAGAAATTTAGGTGTTAGCACTATAGCGTCACATTTAGCTAAACTTTATCTGGATGCTCATCCAATTGATATTGAAAGTTACATAAGCACTGAAGAAATTAGCAAAATTAAAGAAGCTAAAACCAAACTTGAATCTCCAAATGCTTTAAAACCTTATTTTGACTATTTTGAAGAACAAGTTCCTTATGAAAAAATCAGATTAGCACTTGCCATTATTGAAAAAGAAAATCAAGTATCATGACAATTGCTTCCTTTAATCCAATAGTAGACTCTAAGACTAAAATTCTTATTTTGGGTTCTATTCCTGGTGTAAAATCTTTAGAAAAAGTTGAGTATTACGGAAACAAACAAAATCAATTTTGGAAAATCCTTTTTTCTATATTTAAGCAAGAAAATGTTCCAGAATGTTATAAAAACAAAGTCAATTTTTTACTTCAAAATCGTATTGGCCTTTGGGATGTAGTACAAAATTGTGAGCGAAAAGGTAGTTTAGACATCGCTATCAAAAATCAAGAAATCAATGATTTTAATTCTTTTTTCAACGAATATCCCCAAATCACTACATTAGTTTTCAATGGAAAAATAGCTTATCAATTTTTCTATAAAAAATATGGACAAATAAAAGGCATTACGTATTCTGTAATGCCTTCTACAAGTCCTGCAAACACAATACCATTCGAAAAAAAATTAAACGAATGGTCTTTGATTTTGAGTCATTTATAAATATCGCTCTTCAAACACTTTTTGATGGTGCTTTTGATGTCCGATAATAATAAAACCAATAGCTCGAACTGAAATTTCATTTTCTGAAGCGATGCCTATCCTAGCCAATTGTTCTTCTGAAAAGCTTTTGAATAATAATAAAGTAGCATGTCTAACGGCAGATAATTCAGTAAGTAATTCCTGTAAACCTCTTTTATTGGCATCAGTATTATCTACATAATCGTTTTCTTCAAAACCAGGCAAAGGTGTTTTGTCATTTCTAGAAATTCGCAAAGCGCGGTAGCTAAAAATTCTTTCCGTATCAATGATATGCTGTATAATTTCTTTTATCGTCCACTTACCTTCTGCATAACGATAGTCAAATTTATCCATAGGAATATTTTGGACAAATCGAATGAAATCATGCAATGAAATCTCAAATTCCTCTATCAATTCTACATTCATAGCCGCATTAATATAGGTAGCATTAAATTTAGAATATTCATTTACTGGCAACTGATTTGAATTCATAAATATTTATTTTAAGCTGAGTTTCTACTAGCGTTAGTATTTCCAAATAGCGATCGAGTTACAATTTTCTCATACACCTTGATAAGTGCATCATTAGGTTTATCTTCTTTATTTAGCTCATTGATTCGTAATAAAGCATACTGCTGTATTGTTAATAATGGCAAGACTATACGTTCTCTCATATCAATAGAAGCTTTACCATCAGGATAATTTTCCATTAGATCTTTATGACCTGCAATTTTCAACAAAAGACGTTTCGTGTCTAAAAATTCATTGTAAATAATTTGCCAAAACTCACCAAATTCCGGGTCTTTTCTCATGTATGCTGTTAGTGGGAAAAATGATTTTGCCAAGGACATCATACTATTTTCTAAAAGTGTTTTTACAAACAAAGAATTTTTATACAAACTTTGAACCTTATCCCATTCGTTGTTGTCTTCAAAATACTTCAAAGCTGTACCTACTCCAAAAAAACCAGGAACATTCTGCTTTAATTGACTCCAAGAACCAACAAAAGGAATCGCTCTCAAATCACTAAACTCTAAATGCTCGGATGCGCTTCGCTTTGAAGGACGACTACCAATATTGGTTTTAGCATAATATTTAAGTGTGCTCATTTGTTCTAAGTAAGGAATAAACTTTGGGTGATTTTTAAAATCAAGGTATTTCTTGTACCCTAACTCAGACATTTTGTCTAAAATTGCTTTATCCTCTTTTGATAATTTGTTTTTTGAATTATTAAACACTTGGTTCGTTACACCTGCACTTAAAAGATTCTCCAAATTGTAACGACAGGAATCTAATGTTCCAAAATTTGAACTAATCGTTTGTCCTTGAACAGTGATTTGAATCTCTTTATTTTCAATTTCTGGTCCTAATGAAGCATAAAATTGGTGTGTTTTTCCACCACCACGCGCTGGAGGCCCTCCTCTACCATCAAAAAAGATAGCTTTTACGTCATATTTTCTAGATATTTCCGTTAATGCTTCTTTAGCTTTATAAATACTCCAATTAGCCATCAAATACCCACCATCTTTTGTTCCGTCAGAAAAACCAAGCATTATTGTCTGTTTGTTACCTCTTTCTTTCAAATGTTTGGCATAAGAAGGATTAGTGTATAATTTCTCCATAATTTCATGAGCATGTTGCAAATCGTCAACAGACTCAAAAAGTGGAATAATATCAATACTGGCTTCATCCCAGTTACTCAATTTTATTAAAGCAAAAGTTTCTAAAACATTTAGCGCACTTTCGTTGTTACTAATAATATAACGATTGGCTCCAAATTCTCCATTATTGGCTTGAATAGTTTTTACAGCTTGAATTGATTCTAATGTTTGTCTGGTAATTACATTATCAAAAACATTTGGATCCAAGTCACCCTTTACATTTGCCAAAACTTCAAACTTTTCACTTTCTGATAAACTGTAATAATTATCAGGGAAAATTGTGGCATTTGACTTTAAGTAATACGCTATAACATCTTTAAAAACAGCATCATGTATTTTACTATTTTGTCTAATATCTAATGTTGCGAAATGAAACCCAAACAAATTCACTCGAATCAACAAAGCCTCTATGTCATCTAAATATAGAGATTGATGCTGTTCAATAATAATGGTTTTAATTCTATGAATTTGTTCTTTGAACGATTCTAAAGTAATAAAAATTTCCCCTTTTGAATAAAAAACAGACCTATATAATTTTTGTTCTAATTCTGAAATTAAAACATCAACCCCAGAAAATGTCAATTTCCTTTTTAAGGCTCTAATTTCAAAATAGTAACATTTCAAGATAGAGGTTCTTAATCGTTCGGCTACATTTAAAGTGATTTCTGTTGTTACAAATGGATTCCCATCTCGATCACCTCCAGGCCAAAACCCTAACTTAATTAATGGATTTTGAATGGTAGTTCCGTTAAAAACATTCTTTTCCAGATAATGCACCATTTCTCCGGAGGTATTATAGAATACATTTTCTAAATACCAAATCAAACTAATGGCTTCATCAAAAGGATTAGGCTTTTCATTTTGTATAAATGGTGTTTTTCCTAATTGCGCTAATAATTGTTTGATTTGAATTAAATCATTTTTACGAATTGCCTCAGTTAAATCGTTTATAATTCCTAAAACAGGACCAGGATAAAACTGGGTAGGATGTGCCGTCAAAACAGTACGAACATTGAAGTTTTCCAAAAACGAAATCAATTCTTTTTGTTTGTTTTTAGCATCTGACTTTTCTTTTATATCACGCAAAGAACCTCTGCCTTCCATATTGTTCACAGACGAAAAAGCTGCGTCTTCTATTGCGTCAAAAAGAACTATTTGTCTTTCTATGTACTGAATAAAATGGAACATTAAATTGATCGCCTCTTCCTCAGAAGCGTTATTCAAATATTTTGAAGAGAAAAAATCAACAATCTCTTTTGGCGTTTCTTGTTTTTTAAATCCTTTTTCACAAATATCCGTAAACAGAGGAAGTAAGACTCCTGTATTATCAACAGAATCGAAGGGTAATGTTATAAAAACGCTATTGTATATGTGATATTTTGAAAGAACATCTCTATTGAATCGTTCAATTTTGGGAAGGGTATACATAATACTTAATAATTTATTTTGGTTTGTTGGTAGTTATTCTTTGAAAAATATAAAAATATAACATCAGAAAAAAGATTTGACACTGATGTAACATATATACTAGTTTAAAGATAAAATTCATAAAAAAACCCCAAGAAAACTTGAGGTTATATTTATAAACATATCGCATTCAAGTTATTACATCTCTTTGAAGATGGTATGCATCAAACGCTTTTTGTCGTTGATACTTTCTTCCAATGAGATCATAGTTTCAGTTCTGTATACACCATCGATATCATCGATCATGAAAATAACATCTTTAGCGTGTTTCGTATCTTTTGCTCTAATTTTGCAGAAAATATTAAATTTACCAGTTGTCACAGAAGCTACAGTAACAAAAGGTATTTCATTAATACGCTCTAAAACAAATTTAGTTTGAGATGTATTGTTTAAGAATACACCCACGTATGCAATAAAAGAATACCCTAGTTTATCATAATCCAAAACTAATGAAGACCCCATAATGATACCAGCGTCTTCCATTTTTTTAACTCTTACATGTACAGTACCTGCAGAAATTAATAATTTTTTTGCGATATCAGTGAAAGGAACTCTAGTGTTGTCAATCAACATATCTAAAATCTGATGATCTACTTCATCCAAACGAAATTTACTCATAATTCTTTAATTAATATTACTGTTTTAAGGTAAGAATGTCTACAAATATATGAAAAAATCAATAAATTGATAAAAAAATTAAACTTTAATCATTCCATTAACAAAAACAACCACGTCATCTAATGAAAAATTAGCTATTTGATTAATTTTAGGCAAATTATCTAGATTATCAGAATATAAAGCACCTTGCGCATCGTATTCATAATGACCAAAATAAGATTCTAAATTATCGATTGCTACAATGTAAGCTTTAAAGTTTACCTTACCGTCAATCAATTCTTCCTTATATTGAACAGCAAAATTCGTTATAATTTCATTACCATCATAATTTATTTTGATATTTTTATACATAAAATCATAAAAAACGACTTTATTTTGAGGAATATTCAAATATTGATTAATTTCGTTATCAACTATATCGTTTTCGGAAAGGGTTGTGAAACTTGCGAGTAACGAAATGAAAATGTATTTTCTTGTTTCTTCTCTTTGATAATCGTCAGGAAAATGCCCTGCTTCAAACAAAATTGTGGGCACACCCAAATATTGAAAAGTATCTCCTATGCAATTTATATTAAAAGAATCATCAAAACGCCCTACTTGACCTGGAATGTAATTCTGCAAAACTTTATTGATATTAGCAATCACATTAATAGCTTTTAATCGTGTAGAATTAATATCTCGTGCTTCGTTGTACGAAGGCGCCAAAAAAGAAACTGTTGCAGGTTTTCCTGTTTCCGCAACACCAAAAATAGTTCTTTGATCATGAAGGTTAAAGCAATAATCTGGCTGAAAAATTTCAAAAACACCTCTCAAGATTTCACTTTCAGGTTGTGTTAAATCTTGTGAATCACGATTTAAATCGACTTTATTAGCATTTTCACGAGTATACAAAGCAGCACCGTCAGGATTCAAAATAGGAATAGCCAAAAAAGTAAAGTCTTCTAAAAGCATTTTAGCCAATTCAAAATCACTATTCAAAAAATTAATAAAATCCAAAAGCGCTTTTGTAGTCGTACTTTCGTTCCCATGCATTTGTGACCATAAAAAAATCTTAGTTTTTCCGGTTCCAATTTGGTAGGTATAAATTGGTTTTTGTTGTACCGAATTACCAACATGTTTTAATTGATTCTGAGTATTATGTCTTTTTAAAATAGGCAAAATTGCCTCTAAAGTTAAATATCTTCCTTGTATTGATTGTTCCTTGAATTGAAGGAATAATTCTAACGCTTCCATAGTTTTAATTTTGATTTACAAAAGTAAACATCTTTAAATTTACAATTGTAACTTGTTGTTTTTTATTAGAATTTAGTATTGTAAACAAGTAAACTAATTCAGGTACTCTTGAATTCCTACCAATAAAGCCTAATTTGTAAATGATTATATATTTATCATCTATATATTGATTTTCAATAACTTATATACATTTAAACAAATTGATACTTTAGTATAAAACAATGATTTTTATTCCTAATCGTTTCCTGTTTTGATTCTATTACTGAATTAGTTACATTTGTAATTCAACATGAATACTAAAATAATTCACAATGGTAAACACCGAAGATTTCATCAAAAGATTAGAATTCCTATTGGAATACTACAGCATGAATGCCGCAAGTTTTGCTGATAAAATCGGGGTACAACGTTCTAGTTTATCTCACCTCCTTTCTGGTAGAAATAAGCCTAGCCTAGATTTTATTTTAAAGATTATTGAGGCTTTTCCTGAAGTTGACTTATATTGGATTTTGATTGGAAAAGGAAGTTTTCCTAAAGAAGAAAAAAACAGTTCTGAGAATTTCATAGCCCCTTCTCTTTCGGATAGTCCTTCGTTCACTTTATTTTCTGAAACAGAAAAAAAGCCATTATCTAAATTAATAGACAATGGCAAAAATATAGTAACAAGTTTTCCTCAAGATGCTACCTTACCCGAAGAAGTAGATAAAATTGTTTTTTTTTATAAAAATGGGACTTTTAAAATTTTTGATCCCAATTAGAAAAATCGTGATTTTTCAAAATAAAATATTTTTTTTTGAAATATGGAAATCTCAGCAAACTACCAATTGCTATATCCGTTCTGAGGAATTTTTCCCACTACTCCATCAAAGTGTTTTTTCAGAATTTTAAGATCATCCTCATAATTACCAGAAGGTTGCATAGGATCTCCGTAATGCACTGTTTTTTTTCCAAAATCAAAAGCGACAGGTATTATAGGTACGTCAGCAGCCACAGCTATATAATAAAATCCTGTTTTCAAATGGTCAACTTTTTTGCGAGTTCCTTCTGGAGCAAGTGCTAAACGAAATTCTTCTTTTCTTTTGAATATTGCGGCAATCGCTTCTACCTTATTTAATCCGCCACTCCTATCTAATGGCTCTCCTCCCATATATTTGAAGTAATAATTAAATGGAAATATAAAAAGCTCTTTTTTACCTATCCAATTGATTGGCAAACCAATTATTCCTCTGGTAAAAACACCCAAATAAAAATCATGATTGCTAGTATGTGGCATTACCATCATGACACTTTTTTTTACCTCGGGTAATACTGTCCCTTTTATTTGCCATCCCATCAGATCGAAAAAGATCCATTTATAAATTCGTTTCTTCATTTTTTTTTAAAATATGGAGCAAAATAAATCATTAAAATGGTATTTTTGATAAAATTCCTTTTCAAATGCTAAAAAAACTTTTTAGTTATCTTTTTCCTATAAATATCTACAAATCGGAATCCGCTGTTAGCAAGACCATTGAGGTTACATGGACTAATGGTGAACTTTTAATTGATTCTGAAAACACCAACTATTCTTATGGTAGTTTACAACGTATTCTGAGAATTGGTTTACGTAAAATTGGTTTCAATACCATCCAATCGATGGAAAGTGTTTTGGTACTTGGTGTAGCTGGCGGTAGTGTTATCAAAACATTGGTTGATGAAATTAAATTCAATGGTCAAATCACGGGAGTAGAAATTGACCCTGCCATTATTGAAGTGGCTAATTCTTATTTTCAACTCCATGAAATTCCAAATTTAGAAATTCACATCCAAGATGCTTTTGATTTTGTTTTAAGATGCAAAGACCACTACAACCTTATTATTATTGATGTTTTTCAAGATTTAAAAATGCCTAACTTTCTGTTCGAAACCTTTTTCATTAATCATACTGCTTCCCTTTTAAAAAAAAATGGTTTTATACTGTTTAATACTATGATACTCAATGAAGCCGATAATGATAGAAATAAAAAATTTATTGCCAATTTTGATAATGCCAATTATAAAATTAATTCGATTCCCCGAATTGAAAGACATAATGAATTGGTATTGATTCAGCGGATAAAGTAAAGACTTCCATATTCGAATAGTTAAATAATACACAACCTTTTTTTGTGTTTTCTTGAAAGTTCAAGCTTTACCAAATGCGTTTATATTTGTATAAATTGTAGCTACATTTTTTTTTCATTAATTATCAGTTATTTAAAAATAATATGTACATTGTGTTAATATAACACAATAAGGTTTTATTTATTGATAACCAACTAATTAGATGTATATGAAAAAAAACAATATTACTTTATTACTTACAAGTGTTTTAGGCTCTTGTTATGTTTTAGTTTCATTTATTGGTCCACCAAAGTACCGTGATTTAAATAAAAACGGAAAGATGGATCCTTACGAAAACTCATCAGTTTCAATTGAAAAAAGGATTGATGATTTGATAGCACAAATGACTGTTGAAGAAAAAGCAGGCATGATGTTCATCAATGGAACTCTTATAAATTCTGATGGAAGTATTGATAAAAAAGCCAATGCAGAAGGATTTGCCGCAAAATTGCCCTCTCCAAGAGAACTTATTGAACAAAAAAAAATGAATCATTTCAATTATTGGCAAACACCAAATGTAAGAGAAATGGCGATAGGTTATAATGCAATTCAAAAAGTAGCCGAAAACACCCGATTAGGTATTCCAGTCACTATTGCTTCTGATCCACGTCACTATTTTAGCAATAATATTTTTGCCATGGAAGCCAATGGATTTTCGCAATGGCCAGAACAATTAGGTTTTGCAGCTATAAATGATGAAACCTTAATGAGAAAATTTGGTGATATTGCTAGACAAGAATATCTAGCGGTAGGAATAAGGGAAGCTTTACACCCAATGGCGGATTTAGCCACGGAACCAAGATGGCCAAGGGTTAGCGGAACTTTTGGAGAAGACGCAAAATTATCTGCTCGTATGATAAAAGCTTACATTTTAGGGTTTCAAGGTAATAAACTTGGTATTGAGAGTGTGGCTTGCATGACCAAACATTTTTCGGGAGGCGGTCCACAAAAAGAAGGTTTAGACCCTCATTTTCAATATCAAAAAGGGCAAGTATATCCAGGGAAAATGTTTGAATATCATTTAATTCCCTTTGAAGCCGCTTTCAAGTCTAATACTGCTTCGATAATGCCCTACTATGGTATCCCAATGGATCAAACATCAGAGAATGTAGGATTTTCATACAACAAAGACATTATAACCAAGTTGCTTCGTGAAAAATATAAATTTGATGGTGTAGTTTGTACTGATTGGGGATTAGTTACAGATACCAAAATGGGACCTGCAGTATGGCCAGCAAGAGCTTGGGGCGTAGAAAATTTGTCCGAAAAACAAAGAGTTCAAAAAATTATTGAAGCTGGTTGTGATCAATTTGGGGGAGAAAATTGCCCCGAATACATTATTGAACTAGTAAAAGAAGGGACAATAAAAGAATCCCGAATCGACCAATCGATTAGAAGATTATTACGTCAAAAATTTGAACTCGGTTTATTTGATAATCCTTATGTAGATGTTGAAAAAGCAACAAAAATAGTTGGACAACCTGAATTCAAAAAGTTAGGTGAAGCCACGCAAAGACGCTCAATGACCTTATTGAAAAACGAAATCAAGCTACCTCTATCAAAAAAATCAAAGCTAAAAATCTATGTAAAAAATTTAGATTCTAAAATTGCAGCAAATTATGGAATTGTTGTGGCTACTCCTGAAGAAGCAAATATTGCGATTGTACGATTACAAACTCCTTGGGTACCACTAGAAACAGACAATCCTTTTGCCAAAGGTTTTCATCATGGTGATTTAGATTTTAAAGGTTCAGCCTTAAACGAAGTGTTGCAAATTTGCAAAAGTGTCCCTACTATCATCGATATTTATTTAGATCGCCCTGCCGTTTTTCCTGAAATAAATACTGCTGCCAAAGGAGTTTTTGCGAATTATGGTGCCAGTGATACTGCATTATTAGATGTAATTTTTGGAATTGCAAAACCAGAAGGGAAATTACCTTTCGAACTTCCTTCTTCTATGGAAGCCGTCAAAAACCAAAAGGAAGACGCTCCTTATGACTCAAAAAATCCATTGTATCCTTTTGGGTTTGGACTAAAATACTGATGTAAAAAAAAGCTGTTACCTTCAAGTAACAGCTTTTTTTTATTGTAATAATTGCTTGGCTTTTTCCAAATCTTCAGCGGTGTCTATTCCAATACCAATATGAGTAGTCTCGACCATTTTGATTCGTTTCCCAAATTCTAAATAACGCAATTGTTCTAGTTTTTCAGAAGCTTCAAGAGATTTCATGGGTAAACTGTAAAAATCCAATAAAGCTTGTTTTCTAAAAGCATAAATACCGATATGCTGCATGTAGCGCACACCAACATTTTTCTCTCTTGGATAAGGAATTACAGAACGTGAAAAGTATAGAGCAAAACCATTTTGGTCCACAACCACTTTTACATTGTTTGGATTATTGATTTCATCTTCATTTGTAATTTCACGCATCAAGGAAGCCAAATCCACTTGTTGGTTGGTGTCTTTTTTAAATACTTCAATGACTTTAGCTAAAGGCTCGGCATTTATGAATGGTTCATCGCCTTGCACATTGACCACGATATCAACGTTTAGATTCTCAACTGCTTCTGCAATACGGTCACTCCCCGACTCATGTTCTTTGATACTCATAATTGCTTTTCCGCCGTTTGAAACAATTTCGTTATAAATTAAATCGGAGTCGGTCACCACAAACACATCGTCAAAAAGTTGGGTATTAATTGCGGCTTCATAAGTTCTTCTGATTACTGTTTTTCCTCCTAAATCTTGCATTAATTTTGCAGGAAATCGAGTGGATGCGTATCGAGCGGGAATGACTGCTATTATTTTCATTGTTTTATTTTTATTGCCGTTAAGGCGCTAAGAAGTGAAATTTTTTTTGAATTTAAAATTTGATTGAACAAATATATAAAATACATACTTTCCAATGTTACTAAATACTTTAGCCAATTCGAACCGAGGTCATACTTAACGAACCCGCTACTAATTTGTCATTGAATAATTGTATTGCTTCGCTTTTGTCTTTTAAACCCAAAGTATAGATTAAAGGCAAAAAATGCTCGGGAGTTGGAATAGCCAATTGAAACGCTTGACTTTGTTTTTCATACTCTATTAATGGTTGAAAATTACCATCTAGTAAAAGCGAATTAATGGTAGTTCTAGCCTCTATAGCCCAATCATAGCCATAATCATCTTTATCAAAATTATAAAAATCCACCAAACGCAAATTATGAATGATATTACCACTGCCAATAATCAAAATACCTTTTTCACGCAAACGACTCAATTGTTGCGCCAATTGAAAATGATATTCAGTGGGTTTTGAATAATCTATACTTAATTGAATTACAGGAATATTGGCTTCTGGATATAAATGTTTAATTACACTCCAAGCACCGTGGTCTAATCCCCAATGATGGTCTAATTCAACCATTGTAGGAAGCAATAATTCTTGAGTAAGAGTAGCTAATTCAGGACTTCCGTGAGCGGGATATTGTACTTCAAACAACTCTTTTGGGAAACCACCAAAATCGTGAATGGTCTTAGGTATTTCCATAGCGGTAACTTTTGACCCTTTGGTAAACCAATGCGCCGAAACACACAAAATAGCATTAGGTTTGGGTAAGTTTTTGGCCAAATTCCGAAAACCAACAACAAACTGATTTTCTTCGATTGCGTTCATTGGACTGCCGTGTCCTAAAAACAAAACAGGCATCTTCTCAGTAGTCGAAAAAGAACTGGCTATTTTATCTAAATCGTTTATACTTCGCATACCTTTTAGTTATTTCGTTGAATCAAATCCCATAGATTTCCGTAGATGTCTTTAAAAACAAGAACTTTACCATAGTCTTCAGTTTTGGGTTCACGTACAATTTTGATATTGTTACTTACTAAATTTTGATAATCTCTATCAAAATTATCTGTATTTAAAAACAAGAAAACACGCCCACCCGATTGATTACCGATACTTTGTTTTTGAATAGCACCATCAGCTTTGGCTAACAACAAACTAAAATCTTGACTTCCTTTTGGCGCTACTAAAACCCATCTTTTAGTTTCTGATAAAATAGTATCTTCAATCAAATCAAAATGCAATTTATCTACGTAAAACGAAATGGCTTCATCATAATCAGCCACTAACAAAGCGATATGTGCAATTTTTTGTTTCATTTCAAATTTAGTCTACAAAACTATCGTCTTTAAATCCTATCAAATATAACTTATTTTTGGCACGTGTCATTGCGGTGTACAACCAGCGAATATAATCGGTATCTATTCCGTTGGGTAAATACGGCTGTTCTATGAAGACCGTGTTCCACTGGCCACCTTGTGATTTATGACAAGTGATGGCATAGGAAAATTTAACCTGAAGCGCATTAAAATACTCGTTGTTTTTGACCTTCTGAAATTGTTTGTATTTGGTCTCGTCTTCGTAATCTTTCATCACTTCTTGGTACAATCTATTTGATTCTTCATAAGTCAACGAAGGAGATTCGCTTTTTATGGTATCCAATAACAAAACGGTTTCCAAAGGTTTTTGGTTAGGATAATCGACCATTCGGATTTTGACTTTCGCGAATTTGAAACCGTATAATTCTTTGATTGCAAATATCTCTAATACTTCAATAATATCACCATTGGCTACAAAACCAGCTTCGTCAGAATCTTTCAACCAAAAGTAATTGTTCTTGACCACCATCAAGAAATCGCCCGTGGCTAATTCACTTTCTTTATCTAATATTTTAGCTCGAATTTGCTCGTTGTACTGATTCGCTCTTTTGTTGGAACGCACAATAAATGCGGTATCCTCGATGCTGTAGTTGCTATAAGCTGAATGAATCGCATCTTGAATATCGTATCCATCCACAAGTCGGACGATATCCTTGAATTTTTTCAAATCAAATTGATACTCTGTCACAAAAGCATCGTTTAGCAATTCACGCAAAGCTGTTGCATTGTATAAAATACCTGAGTTTTCTTCTTGACGCATCACTTCATCGAGTTCGATATGGTCAATTTCTTTATTATAATGAAGCGATAAAGTATCAATATCTAAGGCGGGACTTATATCCAGATTCACTGGAGGCAACTGTGCAGTATCTCCCAAAAGAATCATCTTGCAATTGGTTCCCGAATACACATACGAAATCAAATCATCTAAGAGTGAGCCATTTTCATATAATTTCGAATCCGAATTGGTATCCGAAATCATAGAAGCCTCATCGACGATAAAAATTGTGTTCTTATGTTTGTTGGGTTGCAGCGTAAAAGAAACGCCACCTCCAGATGTTTTTTTAGGAAAATAGATTTTCTTGTGAATCGTAAAAGCTGGTTTTTCAGAATAATTAGCAATTACTTTCGCCGCTCGACCCGTTGGCGCTAATAAAACGGCTTTTTTGTTAATGCCCGACAAGCTATTCACAAGTGTGGAAATTACCGTAGTTTTTCCTGTTCCAGCATAACCTTTCAAAACAAAAATGGTATTGTTCTCAATTTCAGTTAGAAAAATAGCAATTTTCTGAAAAAAAATATCCTGCTGGTACGTGGGTTGAAAAGGAAAAATTTTCTGCAAAAAACTATAAAACTGAGAGGAATTCATGGAGTGAAATTTGATTGCAAAGTAACGGAAAGTTTTCTATTGCAATGACAATTTTCAAAGGCAATTTCATTTTTGTCAAAGGCATAAATGCTGCAATTTCATTTTATAAATAACCCGTTGAGTGAAATTAATATTTACCACATAGAATCATAGAATCTATAGTTTTTAAGAGTAACAAATAGACGTTTTACTATTCACATAGCTCATCTATTGTGAGAAATAGTGCCATTTCTATTTTTTTTCTATGTTGATTTTGCTATTAAACTATGGCTCTAGCCTGCACTGAGGCATCGAAGTGTGGTTAAGTTTTTTATTTTTTTTGAATTTCACCTAATGGGTTATAATTACCATTAAGATTCCATTACGCGTTGAATTTGGCTATTGTTATTGCTATTAAAATTTGTAAGTTTGCGTTGTCGAAAAAAAGTAAAAAAAGATGAGTATCACCGAAAAGAAATACAAAAAATTAGCACTTCAAGTCTCATTGACAGGTTTGTCTTTTTGTTGTTTCGATACTTTAAATAAAAAAATCCTTTCTTACAACGAAGTTCATTTTGACACCTTTCATAAAGCGACCAAAATTGAAGAACTTTTTGCCGACGCCTTTAGCGATTTTCCAGAATTAAAGGACACTTATGACGAAATCGTAGTCATTCACAACAACACCTTATCTACGTTTGTGCCCACTGCCCTATTTGATGAAAATTATTTAGGAAGTTATTTGCAATACAACACCAAAGTGTTCGAAACCGATTTTTTTGCTTACGATACCATTCCCAATTACGAAATGAATACCGTTTATATTCCGTATGTGAACATCAATAATTTTTTTATTGACCAATTTGGTTCCTTTGATTACAAGCACGCTAACAGTATTTTGGTTACCAAAATTTTAGAAGCTTCAAAAAATAATGACACTAAAAAAATGGTTGTTCATTTCAATACCGGTCATTTTGAAATCATAGTGGTGCAAAACCAGCAACTATTGCTTTTCAATTCTTTTGAATACGCCACACCCGAAGATTTCTTGTATTATATTCTCTTTACTGCCGAGCAATTGAGTTTAAATCCAGAAAATTTTCCATTGGAAATTATGGGAAATAGTAACGAAGAAAGTACCTATTATCAACTAGCTTACCAATACATCCGAAACATTTCTCTTTTTGATGTGAGCAGTTTGCAACGCAGTAATTCTTTTTCAGAAGCCATCAACAGACAACATTTTATACTATTCAACTCATGAGAATCATTTCAGGAAAATACA
>CAUPCW010000012.1:0-48667 GCA_963509895.1 uncultured Flavobacterium sp. | reverse complement strand
TTTTCCTTTTCTAACTCATTTTTTTTTATGTTATTTGCAATCCCAATTAGAGAGGTGTCCGAGTGGTTGAAGGAGCTAGCCTGGAAAGCTAGTATATGGGTAACTGTATCGAGGGTTCGAATCCCTTCCTCTCTGCTGATTTAAATGTCAAAAGGGTTCAAAACCTCGAAAACCATAGTGTTTTCGAGGTTTTTTCTTTTTAGAGTCTTTCAAAATATTCATTCTTTATCAAACATCAAGGAGTTAAATCGAGACCCTCAGAAACTATCAAAATTTGGGTCTCGCTAAATTGTAGAGCAGTAGGATGCTATTGTCAAACTAAGTATTGATAATACACCAGTCCAATTACTCATTCAATTATCGAACATCCTGTTTAGTGGCAAACCTTGCGATAAATTAATGTATAATTAAAAGGTTACCAAGATGAAAGAAAAAATCACATTGCATTTTTATGCAAAAACTACCAAATCCAATTCTAGCGGACTATTACCAATTTATGTACGGTTGACAATTGATGGTAAAAGACTTGAATACAGTACTAAAAAATTTATTGATGCATCAAAATGGTCGAAGGATCTGAACAGAATGAAGGGAAATTCAGAGGAAGCCCGTTCGATAAATAGTTTACTTGATTTTACTAGAAACCGAATCAATGAAATACACTTTGAACTTTTAAAAGAGTCAAAAACAATCCAGATTGACGAGTTTAAAAACAAACTTCTAGGGATAAAGGAGCGGGAGCGATTACTAATTCCAATATTCGAAGAGCATAATCGGAAAATTAAAGAGTTGACAGGGCTGGAATATGCTGCAGGAACCTATGAGCGCTATGAAACATCGCTGAAACACACCAAAGACTTTCTTTACTGGAAATACAATTTACAAGATATTGTCATCAACAAAATAGACCATGCGTTTATAACCGAGTACGAATTTTATTTACGTAGCGAACGTAAATGTGCCAACAATACTGCTGTAAAGTACATTAAGAACTTCCACAAGGTAATCAATCAATGTTTGGCCAATGGATGGCTTGATAGAGATCCCTTTGCAAATTACAAGTCTAAAGTCAAAGAGGTAATTAGAGAATTTCTGGATGAAAAGGAGATTGAAGACATTATCAATAAAGATTTTGGAATCGATCGATTGGAAGTAGTTCGTGATATTTTTATTTTTAGTTGCTTTACGGGTTTAGCTTACATCGATGTACAACAGTTATCCCAGGACAACATTACATTAGGTATCGATGGAGATAAATGGATATTTAAAAATCGTCAAAAAACAGATGTCACTTCCAAAATCCCTTTGTTGCCAAAGGCTATGGAAATAATTAAAAAGTACGAGAATCATCCTTTATGTGTAAATCAGAATAAACTTTTACCGATATTTAGTAACCAAAGAATGAATTCCTATTTGAAGGAAATTGCAACCCTTTGTGGTATTAAAAAAGATTTAACTTTCCACATTGCCAGACATACTTTTGCAACAACCATAACATTAACAAATGGAGTTCCAATTGAAACCGTGAGCAAAATGTTAGGACACACGAATTTGAAAACTACTCAACATTATGCTAAAATCTTAGATAAAAAGATTAGTCAAGATATGATGATTTTAAAGACCAAATTTAGTCAAAACGCCAAAAAGCAAACTAAAAAAGTCAAATAATACATACAAAATGTTACAAATTAGCTCGGTTTTGTTTTAAAAATAAGTAAGAATATATGTTTAAATTCATTTATTTTGTAAGATAACTATACAAAAAACCAACAAAAACAATTAGAAAATGGATGTGTTTATTAACCAAATTCTTCAAGAATTTGAACTAAGAGATAAAAAATTCACCCAACACAAAAAAGAGAATATAGCACAGGCTAAAGAACTAATTCATTGGATGGGACCCAAAATTGAGGAATTGAATCAATTTCTGAAAACCTATGAGTTTGGTACCGATGAAGAAGAAATTCATTTTTTCAAGTATGTAAAACCAAAAATAATGTCACGGTTTATGTTTTTCAAAGAAGTACTTCGAATGGAGGTAGCAAAACCTCCGAGTAAAATACTTCAAAGCAAATATTATGAAAACGAGTTAGAGAGAAATGCTAGGTATTTTAAACATGAACATAAAATATATGAGTATTATCGTGCTAATGCCAAGGAGTTGGATGTGTTTTATTTTACGAGAAACGCCCAAAAAAATATTTTAGAAACCGAATGTTTCCAAATGAACATTGATCCTCGTATAACCACTTGTTATGATTTCAAGCTGGCCAAGATTATGGCTACTGAAGCATTTGAAACATTTATTGAGAATCAAATAATGTATTTGAATGCTCCAACCGGAATAACTGAAAGTCCATTTGTTTCCAAATGGCATTGGTCAGGATCCAAAACAGATTTAACCGAGTTGATTTATGCTTTGCATTCCAAGAAGATAATTAACAATGGAAACACAGATATAATGGAATTAGCAACTGATTTAGGGAAGCTATTAAACATCGAACTGAATCAAACTATTTACAGAAACTACACCGATATTAAAAGCAGAAAAATCACCATAATTGACTTGCAGAAATTTAAAATTTCAAAAAAACTATACAAATAAGTATAACAATCAATCATAAAATACACTTAAAAGTGTATTTTTGCTTGCAAACAAATAATATTGTGAATATATTTGCTTTAGAGATATGGGATGACGAAGGTGCAAAGTGCACCTTTTATACCGTAAGATATGATGACAATCATTTGAATGAAACTGATGTTTTCTTTGAAAAGTATGATGCTGTCAAAGAATACAAACAGGCCAATCAGGAATTACTGTCGTTCATAATACATGCTATTGGGGACGATCATGGTGCCGTTGATGAATTATTCAATAGAGATGAAAATGAAGTCAAAGGATTGCCAGTACAAGGAAAAAGGACAGTTGAGAATATTACTTATCATTTTCCGGAGTTTCCTTTAAGGTTATACGCCTTAAAAATTACCCATAATATAGTTATACTTTTCAATGGAGGTATCAAAGACGGCCCAACAAACCAAACGAGTTCATTACACATGGAGTGGAGATCAGCTTGTGAATTCGCAAAACGAATTGATCAGGCTATTCGTGAAGGTTCAATTATAGTAGATGAGCAAAACAGAAAACTTACGAATTATGATGGTTCAGATGAAATCATCCTCTAAAAACCCAAAACTATGAGAAGCAAAGTAGCCCAAAGAATTCTGGCCGAAACACCGGAAGAAACCAAAATCTTCGCAAGGTTGTATGCAGATATTGTGGTACGCGTAAATCAGCTATTGAAAGAAAAAGGATTTAGCCAAAAAGATTTAGCGGATAAATTAGAAAAAAGACCTTCGGAAATAAATAAATGGCTAGTGGGCGAGCATAATTTCACATTGCGTTCGTTAGCTAAGCTGGAAGCGGAACTTGGAGATACAATTATCAATGTACCTCATAGAGCGCCTGTGTCTTCTACCGTTGGTGACAAAAAATACGTTACGGTTTACAAAAACGCTCATGTTAGCACTACACATGTGGCCTTTACAAAGGTGTGGAAAAAATCAAAAACACAATCAAAAACATCATTAGCAAATGTCAGCTAATATATTGCAACCAGATAAAATAGAAATCGTAGATTTCAAAATTATAAAAGGCCAAATAAACAGCCCTTTTGATTTTGAAAATGGAAAAGTAGATGGACATACATTCAATCTAGATTTCGAACTAGGGTTTAACTTAACAGATAAATTGGTAAAAGCGGATTTTTCTGTAAATGTTGAAACTAAAAGTAATGGAGAAGATATTGAAGAAGCAATTGGTGCTTTTAGTTTTGTTTATGTTTTTTATGTAGATAACATCGAAGAACTCACAACTCAAGAAAAAGACCAAACGATTACTATACATCCTGCCTTAGGAAATGCATTGGCGTCTATTACTTATTCCACGTCAAGAGGAATTTTAATGACACGTTTTCAGGGAACTGCATTGAGTAATTTTATATTACCGGTTATCAATCCTAATGCCTTATTAGAGAGAGGGAATAATAAATAGTAATTGGTTTCAAAATAGGATGAAGTTTTGAATGATAGTATAACCAAAACATTTGATTTATTTACATAATTAAATAGCTGTTGTACATTTGTACCCAAGTGCCCAGTTAGTCATTTGCATTAATGCTGCACTATAAAAAAATAAGATAAACCCAGACTTTGCTCTGGGTTTTTTATTTATCCGAAATCTTAATATTTCCAACGATGAGGAAATCCTTAGTGTCCTAACCAGATATCGAGGATTTGCAATCCGTGCCCACAGCTTTTTTAAATACTAGAAATTAAACCAGCACAATCATCATGACTTTCTTTACTAGGTCAAACATAGCGCTTTATCAGGTCAGATCATCTTACTATCCGCTACACCCAAGCAAAGCGAACTAAAGCTGTAATCTTTTTGGGCTGAATACCAGTCCAAAAAGGATTTCAATGCTTTCGGGGCTATAGAGAAGTATATTCATTATTGTAAGCATTGGTGCTTTAAAAAAAACAGGTGGCCCTTGCATTTTACTTTTGTAGATGCTTTTCCGTTTCAAAACACACTCCTGCTTCTCAATTGCCACTTTTTACTATTCAAGGACCTAAAAAACAAAAAAAATCCAGCAAGAGTATGGATTTTGATGAGGCCATTTAGTTTCATATCGTAATATAAAAATCGATACCCTTGCTCATGCTACTGCCAACCCACTAGGAAAGTTCAATATTCGATCTTTGATAAAGGGTAGTATTGAACAAGTTTATTTAACTGAAGAGTAGGTTCAGAATATTATAGAAAAAGATTTAAAGATCGATAGACTCTAGCTTGTTTGAGATATATTTCTTTTTAGTTGTTTTACAAGACTAGCTCACATTGATGTCAAATACTTGACGAAACCAATTATAAGTATTGGTATTGATGGTGAGAAATGGGTTTTCACTCATTGTCAAAATACTGAAAGTACTTCAAAGATCCCAATTCTACCAGTTACTCAAATGATAATCGATAAGTATGAGGATCATCCTCAATGTGTTGGTGATGATATACTACTCCCTATTCTTTCTAATCAAAAAATGAATGCTTATCTAAAAGAGATTGCAGGAATATGTGAAATAGATAAAGAATTAACGTTCCATATTGCTCGACATACTTTTGTTACTACTGGAACATTAACAAATGTAGTACCAATTGAAAGTGTTAGCAAAATGCTTGGATATAAAAATTTAAGAACTACTCAGCACTATGCATAGGTTTTAGACAAAAAAGTGAGTAGGATATGAAAATTTTGAGAAATAAATTTAAAATAGAAATACCAAACTGTCAAGAAAAATAAAAATTAAGAACAATCTTTACAAGTTCCTACTAGAACACAATTAATTTGTTCGACAATATATTTTTCGGGAACTGAAAATTCAACAGCTGTTGGAAGACATTCGATAGTTTCACATTTTGTACAACGAAAATGGAAATGATTATTTGTAGGTGTTTCATCGCATTTTATGCATACCGCAAAATACTGCTTACCATCATCCGCAACTATTCTATGGACAATTTTATCGTCACAAAAGCGGTTCAGGATTCTATAAATTGTTGCCCTATCCGCACTCAATTTCATTTGGCTCACAATAGCCTCTTGGCTCATTGCTCTTCTTTTACTTGTTAGGACTGACAAAACAGCCTCTTGGGTTGCAGTATTTCTACGTTTAATCATAATACAAAAATAATAAAAAACTAATGCAACATTGTTGTAATAATTATTGCAATATAGTCGCATTAGGGACGAATATTTCTACATTTGCCAATTGAAATATTAAAAAAAGAAAACAAGACGAAAATTCATTACACAAAGTAATTTGGTTTTAACTGTAATTTCTTTGCCTTTTCTACTGAAATCATTTACAAAATACAATCATATGAAAGAAAATAAAATTTTTGACGTAATTATTATTGGAGGAAGTTATGCGGGACTTTCAGCAGCAATGGCTTTAGGTAGAGCACTAAGAAATGTGCTAATAATAGATAGCGGTAAACCGTGTAATATTCAAACTCCACATTCACATAATTTCTTAACTCAGGACGGGAAAATGCCTAAGAAAATAGCCAAAATCGCCACACTACAGGTTGAAAACTATGAAACAATAAAATTTTATAGTGGACAAGCAATAAGTGGACAAAAGACAGAAAATGGATTTGAAATTACAACACAAACAGGTGATAGGTTTAATGCGAAGAAACTGATTTTTGCAACAGGTGTTAAAGACATAATGTCGAATATAAAAGGATTTTCAGAATGTTGGGGTATCTCGGTTATTCATTGTCCATATTGTCACGGATATGAATATAAAAATGGAAAAACAGGAATTCTTGCAAATGGTGACACAGCCTTTGAACTTGGAAAATTAATCAATAATTGGACAAAGGATTTAACACTTTTTACAAATGGGAAGTCAACATTAACCGAAGAGCAGTTTTCAAAACTAAAAAGGCATAACATAGAAATTGTCGAAAAAGAAATTAACTACTTAGATCACAAAAGCGGCATAATGAAGAGTATTATTTTTAAAGACAGATCTTCTCAAGAAATTAATGTACTTTATGCTAGACCAAAATTTGACCAAAATTCAGAAATAACAAAACAATTGGGTTGTGAAATAACGGAAAATAATTTACTAAAAATTAATCCATTTCAGCAAACACCTCAACAAGGAATATATGCCTGTGGTGACAATTCAAGTATGATGCGTTCTGTTTCATACGCAATAGCCACTGGTGGGATTGCGGGATCAATGTTGAATAGAGAATTAATTGAAGAAGAGTTTTAAGTCAAATTACATAAAATCAGAAATGCAAACCATAATGTGGAAATATTACGAAATAAGATTTCTTTAATATGAAAAAAAACTAAGCATCTAATTTTTGACTACAACAATATATATTTTGACTACACATAAAAACAAATAGATATTGAACTTTGTTACATAAATTTTAAACAAATAAATTATGTCAACAAAAAGTAAAATTGCGTTAGTAACTGGTGGAAATCGTGGATTAGGTAAAGATATTGTGCTAAATCTGGCTAAAAACGGAAACAATATTATTTTTACTTATAACAGTAATAAGCTTGAAGCAGACAAAGTAGTAGCAGAAGTAGTAGCAATTGGACAAAATGCTTTTGCATATCAGTTAGATGTTAGCAGCATAAAAACCTTTGATGCATTTGTAAATCAAGTAAGCCAACATTTAAAGGAACGCGAGGGTTTGTCTAACTTCGACTTTCTAATCAACAATGCTGGTACTGGTGTATTTGGTTCTGTTACTGATACTACCGAAGAGGCTTTTGATGCTATGATGAACATTCATTTTAAAGGAGTTTATTTCTTAACACAAAAGCTTATACCATTATTAAATGATGGTGGAAGAATTGTAAATATATCATCAGGACTAACCAGAATTTCTTTTCCAAATGTTTCAGCATATGCAAGTATGAAAGGTGCAATCGAGACCTATACAAAATGCTTGGCAAAAGAATTAGGAAGTAGACAAATTACGGCTAATATTATCGCACCTGGAGCAATTGCTACTGATTTTGGTGGCGGCTCAAACAAATCAGATGAAAACAAGAGAAATGCAATTGCATCAATTACAGCATTAGGTCGTATTGGTGTACCTGAAGATATTGGAGGAGTGGTTGCCTTTTTATGTACACCTACAGCAGGTTGGGTAAACGGACAAAGAATTGAACTTTCTGGAGGTATGATGCTATAAATAATTTGTAATTTTGAAAAATGAATCAAAATCAAGTACATAGAGTAAAATCAATCACAGAATTTCATAAAATGAAGGGATTGCCATCACCTCAACATCCTTTAATCAGCTTATTCGACTATGAAACATTTGAATGTTCTAAGGAAATAAATTATAAAAACTTTGTATTTGATTTTTATCATATTTCTATTAAACGCAACATTGGTACTAAATTTAAATACGGTCAAAATCATTACGATTTTGATGATGGCGTGATGTTCTTTATAGCACCAAATCAAGTTTTTGGAATCGAATCTATTGAAGAAATTGCAACGCCTAAAAGTGGCTGGGTCTTAATGGTACATCCTGATTTTTTTTGGAATACCGTTTTAGCAACAAGTATTAGGCAGTATGAATTCTTTGATTATGCTGTTAACGAAGCATTGTTTCTCTCTGAAAAGGAAGAAACAATGCTCAATAATATTGTTAAGAATATTGAACAGGAATACAATGGTAATATTGATAAATTTAGTCAAAGCATAATTATATCCCAAATCGAAACTTTACTTAATTACTCAGACCGTTTTTATCAAAGGCAATTTTTAACTCGTAAGATTAACAATCATAAGATTTTACAGAACGTAGAAAAAATTATTGACGATTATTTTAAAGAGGATAGCATAACAGGATTGCCTTCTGTTCATTATGTTGCGCAATCCTTAAATCTATCACCTATGTATTTAAGTAATTTATTAAAGGCGATAACCGGGCAAACTACGCAACAACATATTCACGAAAAATTAATTGAGAAAGCTAAATTGAAGCTTACTACAACAGATTTAACTGTTTCGGAAATTGCTTACACACTAGGTTTTGAACATAGTCAAAGTTTTTCTAAACTATTTAAAACGAAAACTAATTTATCTCCTTCGGAATTTAAAAATTCATTTAATTGAATTTATAAATTACAAAAAATTTAGATAAAAAAAATTATGAGTAATAAAGACGAAAAAACTATAGGGTGGCGCAAGTTGGTAGTTTAGTTATGCTAAAACCAAAGCCAATCAAAAATCAGTGAATTGATTAGCTAATTCAACAAATCATCATCAGTACGCTATTTCTCAGTCATTTTTAGTTTTCATTTCTTTAAATCTTTGTTTGTCGCCCCAAAGTTTCAAATGATTTATAAAAGGGATTAATTCTGAACCAACAGAAGTTAATGAATATTCAACTTTTGGGGGAACTTCGTGAAATACTTTTCTTGAAATTAATTCGTCGTGTTCTAATTCTCTTAAAGTTTGTGTCAGCATTTTTGGAGTAACATCTGATAATGTTTTTTTTAATTCGCCATATCGTAAGATATTTTTATTACTCAAATTCCACAATATTCTGCCTTTATATTTTCCGCCAATTCTTTTAAAAGCGTAATCTACGGAGCAGGTTACATCTGAACAAGAATCATATTCATTTATTTTTGACATTCATTTAATTTTAAATCATTGATAATCAATATTAGTATGCTTTTAGTATGTAGAGTACTTAAAAGTGTATACTTGTCACAAAGATATTATATTTTAACTTTGTACTTCATTAAATAAAATAAATATATGAAAGCAATAATTTTAAACGATGCAGGATCTGTTGAAAATCTAAAATTTGTAAATATTCCAAAACCAGAAATTAAAAGTGATGAAGTATTGGTAAAAACAATATCATTAAGTATCAATCCTGTCGACTATAAAGCAAGGTCAAATAGCGGATCATTGACTTGGCTTTTTGAAGAAGAAAGACCTGCTATTTTAGGCTGGGATTTGTCTGGTACGGTAATAGAAATTGGCAGAAATGTTTCAGATTTCAAAATTGGTGATGCTGTTTTTGGAATGGCAAATTTTCCCGGAAGAGGAAATGCCTATGCTGAATTTGTCGCAGTTCCTTCATCGCATTTAACTTTGAAACCAACAAATATTTCCCACCAAGAAGCGGCTTCGGCTTCACTAGCTGCACTCACAGCTTGGCAAACTTTGGTAAATAAAGGGAACTTGAAAAAAGGAGATAAAGTTTTAATTCACGGAGCTTCAGGTGGAGTTGGTCATTATGCAACTCAAATTGCTAAACATCTTGGCGCTTATGTTATAGGCACTTCTTCGGCAAAAAACAGAGAGTTTGTATTACAAAATGGAGCAGATAAACATATTGATTATACTTCTGAAAATTTCGTAGATATTGTATCCGATGCCGATTTTGTACTTGACACACTTGCAGGTGATTTAATTTCTAAATCAATAGATGTGACAAAAAGAGGTGGGATAGTCGTTACTATTCCGTCTGGAAATATATCTGATGAAGATATGACTAAAGCAAAAGCAAAAGGTGTTGATTTATCATTTGTTCTTGTAGAGTCATCAGGTGATGACATGTTGAAAATTGCTCAATTAATGGAAAAAGGTATTTTAAAATCTCACGTTTCTGATACTTTTCCTTTTGAAGAAATGAGGAACGCGCACTTACATTTAGAAAAAGGGAGAACTGTCGGCAAAATTGCAATAAATATTTGAGAATAATCTAACGCAGATATTTAATTATAATGTCTGCGTTATATTTTTTTGCAAACGCTTTAAGTTTATTAAGTTACAATGATTGTTCTATTCCTATTATTCTTCTTCTATGTTCAACACCCCAATTTGCTAATACTTGTGTTACATTTTTTAGTGTTGCCCCATATTCTGTGATTTCATATTCAACAATTACTGGTTGTGTATTTTGAACAGTTCTTTTTATCAATCCATTTATTTCTAATTCTTTTAGTTCTCTGCTGAGCATTTTACCAGATATTCCCGTTACTTTATTTAGTAATTCGCTATATCGCATTTTATCAAAGCAAAGACAAGCAATTATAGATACTTTCCACTTTCCACTTAAAATATCCATTGTATCGTGTATTGCTAATATTGTTTTAGTACATTCTTTAATTGGGGTTTTTATTCCTGTTTCCATAATTTGTCAGTTGGTTACTCGTTTGTCACTATTACTTTATGACACAAAGTTACTTTTATTCACTAACAAAACATAATTTTGTGCAATAATTTAAAAAAAGATAATGGAATTAATAGAAGCGTTAAAGTGGCGATATGCCACAAAAAAATTTAACAATAAGAAAGTTGCTACCGAAATAGTACAAGAAATAATTGAAGCTATAAGTCTATCCGCTTCTTCAACAGGGATGCAAACTTATAGACTTTTTGTAGTTGAAAATTCCGAATTGCAAGAAGAATTGGGTCAAGGTTCTTTCAACACTCAAATTGCAGAAGCATCACATTTATTGGTGTTTGCAGCATTTGAAACAGTAGATAAAGAGATGATTGATAAGTACATTCAATTTGTTGCAAAAGAAAGAAATATGCCCGAAGAATATTTGGAAGATTTTAAAACCGCTTTGGTAAATGGATTGCTTAACAGAACTGATGATGAACATTTTATTTGGTCTACAAAACAAGCTTATATCGGTTTGGGTACCGGTTTGATTGCGGCTGCCAATTTACAAGTAGATTCAACACCAATGGAAGGTTTTGATTCAGAAAAATTTGATAGCATTTTAGGATTAAAAGAAAAAGGACTAAAAAGTGTTGTGTTACTCGCTTTGGGATATAGAGATACAGAAAATGACTATATGGTCAATCTAAAAAAAGTAAGATTGCCATTGAATGTATTTGCTACTGAAATAAGGTAAATAATTGGTTCTGAATTTTATAAAATCAAAAATTAAAAAAAATGATCAAAAGTATTTTAGTAACAGGGGCAACTGGACAACAAGGTAGTGTTACTGTTCGAGAATTATTAAAAGTTGGATTTTATGTAAACGCACTTATTAGAGATAAAAATTCAACTAAAGCAAGAGAATTAGAAAAATTAGGTGCGAAATTAATTGAAGGTGATTGGTTAAATTTTGAAAGTATTAAAACTGCTTTAAATGAAGTAGATGCAGTTTATATGGTATTACCGCCTGTATGGAATATGAATGAAGAAGAAGACAACAAAGAGGCTGATTTGGGAATTGCTTTTATTGATTTAATGAAGGAAAAAAACATAAAATTTGTTATTTACAGCTCTGTTTTTATGGCTGATAAACATAAGTCATTTCGTCCTAGATTTAAACATACTATTGAAGATTACCTATGGGAAAGTGGATTAAAAGCAACCGTTTTGCGTCCAGCTACATTCATGGAAAATTTTTTAATGTCAACTTACGGAATTACTGAAGGTAAATTATATAATTTCATGCCACAAGGAAAAAAAATACCTTATATCACTACTGAAGATATTGGAATCTATGCTCGAATTGTTTTTCAAAACCCAGAGAATTATCTTGGTAAAACCATTGATTTGGCTGGCGATGAAATTGATGAAAATGAAATTTTAAATATTCTAAATTCAAGACTAAATTTGAATTTAGAATTGGTTCAACTCTCGATAGAAGAGTTAAGAGCACAAAATCCTCTATTTGGAGAATTAATTGAAATGTTTACTCAAATACCTTTTCCAATTTTTGATTTTGATACTTTAAGAAAACTAAATCCGCAACTACGTATATTTTCTTCGTGGATGGATGAGTTTGGAAAATCCAAATTCAATAAATAATTAACCAATTATGTATCACAAAATCACATCTAACAAAAAAATTGAGTTTTAATCTGTGCTTTTTTATGTATTTAAATTTTGGAATAAAATATAAACAAATTACAGTAAAAAGTATTCAGATTAAGAGTGAAATACAGCAAAATGGCACAAAATAATTTAATAAATTTGTGAAAATTTAATTTACACCAGTGGAATCATTATTTAATTACATCAATAAAATCGTACCCAATTTAATTTCTGAAAGCGATTTTGAAATTGTAAAAAAATCTTTTGTTTTAAGAAAAATTAAAAAGCAACAGTATTTCTTACAAGAAGGTAATGTTTCTCTTCATATTGGATTTGTTGTTAAAGGTGCATTGCGTCAGTTTTATTTTGATAGTAAAGGTGTTAAACATATTATTTATCTTTTTATTGAAAACTATTGGATTAGTGATCGAGAGAGTGCCATTACTCAAACGCCCTCAAAATATAACATAGAAGCACTGGAGGATACTGAATTATTAATTATTGCAAGATCGGAAATGTTTGAATTAATGGGAAAAATACCGGCACTTGCAGAAATGTTTAGAATTTTAGATGAAAGGAATTCAGTTGTTAATCAAAAAAGGTTGAATTCTTCCATATCAAATACTGCAGAGGATAAATACAAAGAATTTACAAAGATTTACCCACAATTTGTTGAACGATTTCCACAACATATCATTGCCTCTTTTCTAGGTATAACTAAAGAAACATTGAGCAGGGTAAAAAAGTAGACTAATCAGTAAATTTAATGTTTTCCAATAATAGAAAACTGTTGATATTTATCAACAGTTTTTTTTGTCATTTATCTACATTTTAAAGCTTACTTATGATGCAATTTTGCATTGTTAAATAACTTTAAAAACGTAAAATATGAAAATTTTATTAATTGGTGGTACTGGTAACATTGGTCAACGAATTTTAAAAGAAGCACTAGATAAGGGTCATGAAGTAACAGCTGTACAGCGAAAACCAGAAGCTCTAGAACTAAAACACGTCAATTTGACAACAGTTAAAGGTGACGTACTAAATGAAACAGAATTACCATCATTAATTACAGGTATAGATGTGGTTGTTTCAGCAATATCTCTTTATGCTGGTCTAACAGCAGAACAATTTAAACAAGCGCATCAAAACCTTATAAATGTTTTAAAAAAGCAAAGGCAAACAAGAATTATTGCTGTCGGAGGAGCTACTAATAATGAGAATTCATTGGGCATTAAAATGTTAGATGATGCGGAGTTTATGAAACATATTCCGGACGAAATTAAACCTTCTATTTTTGCACATAATGAAGTACAAGGACTTTATGAAAACTCGGGGCTTGAAAACTGGACATACTTTAACCCCGCTGCAATGCTTCAAGCAGGCGATCGCACTGGAAAATTCAGGTTAGGAACTACCACTCTGGTTGCTGATGAAAACGGCGCAAGCAACATTTCATACGAAGACTATGCGGTTGCATTAGTTGACGAAATCAAAAATCAGCAATTTATTGGTAAGCCATTTACCGTTGGTTATTAAGTAAATCATCATCGAACTTCACGATGTGATGATCAGGCCTTATTGTGACCACTAATAGGGAATCAATCCAATGTAAAAAAGCTCTTTTTAAGCAAAGTAAATAACAGTTAATAAAGGGCTTATTTCAAACCCAAAAATCACATTAACAAACCCAATGGATTATTATGACTTACATTCCCTTTCTAGGTAGGACAAGAGCAATAATTTTGAATTATAAAACAAATATAAATCCCATAAAATTAATGAATAATAAAACTTTTAATTGTTTTGAAACGATACGCTTCTTATCAGTGTCTTTACAAAATAACTTTTATAATAAAATACACCTTTGGTCTATACTATTCTTGCTAATGATTTACTCTAATAGGGCTGCAGCTCAAGATCCAACCTTGCCTCCAACAAACCTGGGAGTGGTAAATGTATTTGACGGTATGGGTGGCAATCCAGGATTTGTATATCAGGGATTTGTACAGATATTCCAGACCAAAAAAGTCATCAATGATGGGGGTCAAGATATACATTCAGATTTGAAAATAAACTCTATAGTTCAGATAAATCAGATTATCTATCAAACACCATTAAAAGTTTTTGGCGGTATTTTGGGTTTCTCAGTAATTATTCCAATAGTCCAAATTAATGCTTCTAATTCGGGTGGGGCTTCACCTACTGTGAACCCAAATGTATTAGGGGATATCACGCAAAGTACAGCGGTTCAATGGTTAGGAAAGAAATTGTTTGGCAAGCCATTTTCGCATCGTTTAGATGTAGGTCTTACTATTCCCGTTGGCTCTTATGACAAAAAGTATAACATTAATCCCTCTGCTCACGCTTATACATTTAGCACTAATCATGCCTTTACCCTAATGTTGAATGATCGTATCAGCATAAGTGCGAGAAATCAATTCAATTATAATGCCCGGATAATCGGACAAAAAGCAAAAGCTGGGGCTTTTTATAATGGTAATTATTCTATAGATTACGGCATTTTTCCAAATTTTCGCGTCGAGGCAGTAAGTTATTTTTTGGCACAGCTCAACGAAGATAGTTATAATGGCAATAGAGGCTATTACCTGCAGCAAATGGGTATTGGCGATACCAAAGAAAGGGTTTTAGGTTATGGGGCTGGTTTGGCTTATTTTACCAAAGGTGGTGCCTTAATAGAACTAAAAACTTTTTTTGAAACAGCATCTAAAAATCGGATTGAAGGATACCGACCGACATTAAGAATTGCTATTCCGCTTAATTAAATACATTATCATTCTCCAACAGAAATATTTTCTATTGAACAAATCACAAAATCTGACCGGTACAATTTGTGGTATTAAAAATCAAGGGATAAAATTCTTTAACATGATGATATTAGAACTCCTGAGGTAATTCCATAAGCAAAAAAACCGTTGACATATATCAACGGTTTTTTTCGTCATTTATCATCGTTTTGGTCTTTTTGGCTTATTTATTTTTGTAATAAATTATTAACTAATTAAACATCAAAAAAATGGGAAATTCTCCAAAAATTGCAACAACAGAATTATTTCGTAACAGCTTAGATAAATTCCTAGCCAAAGACATGAAAGGATTGTCCGAATTTTGGGCTGATAATGTAATTGCTGAATTCCCTTTCTCTCCAGAAGGTATGCAGAACAGATTTGAAGGTAAAGAAGCATTTTACAACTATCTAAAAGATTACCCTAGCTTTATTGATGTAAAATCTTTACCAACCTTAAAAGTATATAGTACTAACGATCCTAATGTAGTAATTGCAGAATGGAGTGTTTCAGGTATGGTAATCGGAAACGGAAATCCTTACGAAATGAGCTATGCTACTTTTGTAACTTTTGAAAACGACTTAATTATAAATTATAGAGAATATTGGAATCCGCAAGCTTTCCAAAAAGCAATGAGTGGTGGAAGTTTTTAATAAAATTTTTCAAGTATATCGATCAAGTAATATGAAAAAGCAAGTCAGTTTTTCAACCCAAGGAAGAAAAGTAGGTATAAGTCCTTTAAATATTCAACGAATATTTCCCAATAAATATGTTGATGCAGTTGGTCCTTTTGTTTTTTTGGATTACGTAGCTCCTATCATAAAAAAAACTATTGATAGTAATGGAATGGGTGCGCATCCACATAGAGGGATTGCAACATTAACATATATAGTACAAGGTGAGGTAGAACATTTTGATAGTGCAGGAAACACTGGTAAAATATATTCTGGAGGAGTCCAATGGATGAAAGCAGGTAATGGAATAATTCACGATGAAATTATAAATTACGACAGCCAAACTGATAGTAATTACATTTATGGATTTCAGTTTTGGATAAATCTACCAGCAAAAAACAAAGCAGAAAAACCGCAGCACATTGCCATTCAAACCAATGATGTCCCTCAAAAATTCTTATTTGATAATGTTGGTTGGATAAAAGTTGTGGTTGGAAGTTATGAAGACTTAAATTCGATAATTCCAAATTATTCTGAACAGTTTTTATATCATATTCATTTGTACGCAAAGCAATCCTTTTCAATAAAATTTGAAGATAAAACTCAGGTCGCAGCATTTTTACCTACTCAAGATCTAGTGCTCAATGATACTGAATTTAACAATGGAGATTTTGTTGAATTTGATAATAAAGCTGGTGAAATTGAATTCAAAAATAATTCTGAAAGCAGTATTGATATCATATTGTTTGGTGGTGAAGAATATTTAGAAACAATAGTTGCCGAAGGTCCTTTTGTAATGAACTCGGTCGAAGAAATTGAAATTGCTAACAGAGATTTTAATGCAGGAAAGTATGGAAAAATTGAAATTTAAAATGCTATTGCTACAAAATTTAAAATAATTATTTAAAGTGAAAAAACATGAAAAGTAATAAGAAATTAAACGAAAAATATGACTTTATAATTGTAGGTGGTGGTTCTGCAGGAGCTGTACTGGCTGCACGTCTAACTGAAAAAAGCGACAATAATGTTTTACTCATTGAGGGCGGAAACGCATATCCTGCATGGGGCTATCCGTCTGCAATTTCAAGTGCGAGTAATCCAGGAGGAGATGCAGAACATAACTGGGGATTTCAATCTGAACCAAATGCACATGGAAATATAATTGATTTGCCACGAGGAAAAGTTTTAGGTGGTAGTTCAGCAATTAATGGAGCAGTTGCACTAAGAGCACGTCCAGAAGATTTTAAAAATTGGAATCTTTCAGGGTGGTCATTTGAAGAAATGCTTCCTTATTATAAAAAACTAGAATCCAGTGATTCCGGAGATAAAGAATTACACGGATTTGATGGACCTCTACCAGTCCGACAACTATTAAGAACTGATTTAACTTCTGTTCAAAGAGCATTTGTTGACGCAACAGTTACTATTGGATACAACTTAATCGAGGATTTTGATAGCGAAAATGCTAATGGTGTAGGTCCATATAGAATGAATGTTGTTAATGGTGTACGTGTAAATACAGGAATGGCATATTTAACCAATGCTGTTCGAGAAAGAAAAAATCTTACCATTGTATCTAATGCTGTTGTTGATAAAGTAGTTTTTAAAAATAAAAAAGCTATTGGTGTAGTATTAGCAACTGGCGAAGATTTTTTTGCAGAAGAAATGATCCTTTCTGCTGGTACCTACGGTAGTGCGGCAATTTTGCTTCGCTCTGGTATTGGTGATGAAAATGATCTAAGTAAATTAGCAATACCAGTAATAGCAAATCTTCCGGTTGGAAAAAATTTAAAAGATCATCCTTTTCATTATGCTGCTTATGCAGTACATAAAGAAATGGTTGAAACAAAATCACCGCCAATTGCGGCAAAATTATGGACGTCATCTTCCATATCGAAAGAAAAAGAATTAGATATTCACATTACTGCAACTCACCTTTTTCCAGACGAATGGAGTCCAACACAAATGGGTTTTGTTTTAGCAGTAGCCGTTACAACCCCTAAATCAAAAGGTAAAGTTTGGATTGAAACAACCGATCCTAATGTAAACCCGAAGGTAGATTCAAATTATTTAGAAGAAGATTTTGACACTTCTAGAATGTTAGAAGGAGCTAAATTAGCTCGAAAGATTGCGGCAACTGCACCTTTCTCAAATTTTCTACATTCCGAAATAGCTCCTGGTGAGAAAGTAGTAACCGATGAAGATTTAATCGAAGCCATTAAAAAAAATGTAGCAACTTACTCCCATCCCACAACAAGTGCTCCAATGGGTTCAATTGATTCCAAAGAAGCAGTGGTAGATTTAGAAGGTAAAGTGCACAATATAGAATCTCTTCGTGTGGTCGATGCATCTATTTTTCCTGACATCATTTCAGTAGCTACAAATATAACTGTGATTGCTGTTGCAGAAAAAATAGCCGATACAATCTTAAAATCTTTAAGAAAAAATTAATTTATGACAACTTCTTCTATTAAAAAAGTAGCCTTAATAACAGGAGCTGCGACGGGTATCGGAAAAGCAATTGCTATACGTTTAGCTCAAGAAGGAATAGCCATTGCTCTAAATTATAGAGGCGATTCAAAAAAAGCCGATGAGGTAATCGATCAAATTAGAAAATCTGGTGGTACGGCCGAAGGATTTTCTGCAGATGTAGGTATAGTTAGTGAAATTCAAAATTTGTTTAACGAAGTACTTCAAAAATTTGGAGTAATTGATATTGTTATTGCCAACGCTGGTATAGGTATAATGGGAATTCCAATTATTGATGCAACTGAGGCTGATTTTGATCGTATTAACAATGTCAATCATAAAGGAACATTTTTTGTAATGCAACAAGCAGCCAAACACACAAGAAATGGAGGACGAATTATTCAAATATCTTCATCAAGTGCCACTTTATCCAGCTGCAGGAATGGGTATTTATTCGCCTAGTAAAGCATCTGGCAAAGTAATCACTGAAATTTTAGCACAGGAACTTAGTTCTCGTCAAATTTCAGTAAATAGTATTTTCCCTGGGCCAACCAAAACGCCATTAATGGAGAAAGAGGTTTCAAACGAAGAATTAGAGAGAATAGGTCAATCGATGATTTCTGGGAGAATGGGTAATCCAGAAGATATAGCATCGGTAGTTGCATTCCTTATAAGTTCAGATGGTACTTGGATTAATGGTCAACAAATCATTGCCAATGGTGGTGGTAGAATTTAATTTTTAATAAAATTAATATGGAAATTGGTATAGATAGTTTTGCATCTGCTATGTATGGCAGTACCTCCTTAACTGGTGTTGATGCAATGGAACAGTTACTAGACAGAATTGTTATGGCTGATCAAGCAGGATTAAATGTTTATGGCATCGGTGAACACCATAAGAAAGAGTTTTTGGATTCTGCTCCAGCAGTCATACTTGCGGCCGCCGCCGCAAGAACAAAACGAATTATTCTAGGTAGTGCAGTAAAAGTTTTAAGTACCGATGACCCTGTTCGCGTATACCAAAGTTTTGCAACACTAGATCTTATTTCTAAAGGTCGGGCAGAAATGGTTGTGGGTCGTGGTTCTGCGATAGAAGCCTATCCATTGTTTGGGTTTGACCTGAAGGATTATGATGCCTTATTTAAAGAAAAATTAGATTTACTGCTGCAAATCAGAGATAATGAATTTGTAACGTGGTCGGGAAAATTTAGACCATCTATGGAGAATCAACCAGTTTATCCAAGAGCAGTTCAGGAAAAACTTCCTATATGGCTTGGTGTAGGTGGCACTCCCGAATCGTTTATCAGAGCAGGTACTTTAGGACTACCACTAATGGTAGCAATTATTGGAGGACAAACAGCTCGATTTCGTCCATTAATTGATTTATATAGAGAAGCAGGGAGTCGTGCAGGTTTTGCACCAGAACAATTAAAAGTGGGATTACATTCACCTGGGTATGTGGGAAGGACTAATGAAGAGGCTATCGCCAACTATTATCCCGGTTATGCTGAAATTTGGACAAAAGCAGGCGAAGAACGTGGGTGGCCTGCAGTAACAAAAGACGGTTTCAATTTATTAGTTGCGCCTCAAGGATCGCTTGTTGTTGGGAATCCCGAACAAGTAGCACAAAAATTGGTAAGACATAGTGAAGCATTAGGGGGTATTGATCGTTTTACTTTTCAAATGGACAATGCTGGTTTAACACATCATCAATTATTAGAATCTATCGAGTTAATAGGTAGTAAAGTAATTCCATTGATTAACTCTTAAACTATTTTCTAAATAATAAAATTGTCTTTATAAATGTTTTGCATAGGTAATTAATAATGCTAAATGGACCTTTATTGATTTAAACTTAAAAACGTAAGTGAAAAATCAAAATTAAGTCTTTGAAAAAGCTCTTTGAAATATTTGAATTTTCAATATTAACCACACTAGCATACAAGAAAATAGAACCAAACAGAAACAAATTATATTAAAAATTATACAAGTTTAGTCCTAAAATAGGACCAAATGATACAAAATTATTTAAATTAAATTAATAAATTTGTTGATATTTAATTTAGGCCTGTGGAATCACTACTCAACTATATAAATAAATACATCACTACTCCTGTATCTGAAAGCGATTTTAAGAATATAAGTAGTCATTTCGTTTATAAAAAAATACGAAAAAAACAATACTTTTTAGTTGAAGGTGAAGTCTGCAAATATTTTGCTTTTATAGTAAAAGGTGCAATGCGAAAATATCATGTAGATGAAAACGGTAAAGAAAATATTGTAAATCTTTATACTGAAAATTGGTGGGCTGGAGATCGAGAAAGTTTTATAATGCTAACTCCTTCAGAGTATTACATTGATGCGTGGGAAGACTGTGAAGTACTTCTTATTACAAAAGAAATAATGTTAAAGCTTAGCTGTGAGTTCAATGCATTTAAAGAAATGATGTTAAAAATGGATGAAAAAAATAATATAGCTGCTCAAAAAAGAATCACTTCTTCCATAAGTTTTTGTGCAGAAAAACGATATTTAGATTTTATAACTACCCATCCACAATTTTTACAGCGTTTTCCCCAACATATAATTGCTTCCTATCTTGGAGTGACTAAAGATACTCTTAGTCGAATACGTAAACAATTCGTTAGTAAGTGAATTGAATCTTAAAAAAACATAGACATTTGTCTATGTTTTTTTTTGTCATTTAGCTACACTTTAAACATTCCATTGCGCATAATTTTGACTTATAATTTTAAATCAAAAAACAATGGAAAAATCTCCCAAAATTGGATTAGAAGGATTACTTCGTCCAGCAGACAGTATTGTGGTACTTATCGACCATCAACCTTATCAAATGGCTAACTTGAATAGTCATGAGCCTACAATGATTATTAATAATACTGTAGGTCTTGCAAAGGCAGCAAAAGCCTTTAATGTACCAACTATTCTTACTACTGTAATGGAAGAACGTGGAGGCTATCTTTTTAAAAGTATTCAAGATGTATTTCCTGAGCAAAAACCTATTAATAGAACTTTTATTAATACATGGGAAGACCCAAAAGTTACAGACATTGTTAAAGAGAGTGGTCGTAAGCAATTAATTTTAGCTGGTTTATGGACAGAGGTATGCGTAGCTATGCCCGCAATACAGGCATTAGGTGAAGGTTATGAAGTATTTGTTGTCTCAGATGCATGCGGGAGTGTAAGCAAAGAAGCACATGATATGGCAATGCGTCGTATGATACAAGTAGGTATAGTTCCAATCAATTGGATGGCAGTTTCTGCAGAATGGCAACGTGATTGGGCTCGTATGGAAACAGCTACTAAATTATCCGAAGTTATTTTAGAACATGGTGGTGCAAGTGGTATTGCTTTAGCGTGGGAATTACAACTTTTAGCGACTCCACCACCAGCACAATAGTATATAATCAGAAATTGAATTTTTAATGTAAGCAACATTTTGATGTTTATTAAAATGTTGCTTTCAATTCATTTAACTTAATTAACAAATTATGGAAAAGGATTTAATTCGTCTCATGGAAGAAAATTTAAGTAATGTATGGAGTGAAAGAGAGACTAATCAAAGAATAAAAGCAATTCAAAACATCTATACGGCAGACTGTAATTTGTATCATGTAGGGCATCAAATAAGCGGTCAAAAGGCTATTAATGAAAGTGTGAATAATATTCAAAGTAATATGCCTAAATCTTTTAAATTTTTCAAACTTAAGCCAGTCGCCATAAATAACAATATTGGAAGATTAATATGGGGAATGGGTGAAGATAGTGAGGCAATTGTCTCAACTGGAATGGACATTGCTGTTTTTGAAAACGGAAAAATTAAATCTCTGTACGTATTTCTTGAATAAATTAAAATTTTAAAGATAAAATCGCCATTAACAAGCCGTTTGCGCAAGCAAACACCATTAAATAAAAGCGATACCATATTATATGACCTCTAATAAATAACTTTTACGTATATGAAAAAGAAAACCAGCTTTTCAACTCAAGGTCAACGAGCAGATATTGGTGACTTAACAATTTACAGAATATTAGCGAACAGATATGCTGATGCAGTTGGCCCGTTTGTCTTTTTAGACCATATCAGTCCAAAAGTGCATTCGTCTCCTATGAATAGCGGAACCGGAGCGCATCCTCATCGAGGAATAGCGACATTAAGTTATATTATAGAAGGAGAAGATGAGCATTTTGATAGTGCAGGAAATTATGCAAAAGTGTATTCTGGTGGAGTGCAATGGATGAAAGCAGGAAATGGAATTATTCATGATGAAACATTAAATATTGATTCTAGAACAGATAGTAATCGCACACATGCTTTTCAATTCTGGATCAATCTTCCTTCAAAAAATAAAGCAGAAAAGCCTGAGTATTTAGCCATTCAAAGCGATGAAGTTCCTCAGAAACAATTACCAAATGATAGTGGTTGGATGAAAGTAATTGTAGGTAGTTATGAGGATTTAAAATCTATAATACCAAATTATTCTGAGCAATTTTTATATCATATTAAAGTTGAAGCAGGAAAAAAATTCACTATTTCTATTGACGAGAAAATAGAGGTTGCAGCATTTTTACCTACTAAAAGTACAATACTTAATGACACTGAATTTCAAGCAGGAGACTTTGTAGAATTTGACAGAAATAAAGGGGAAATCATCATTGAAAACAATTCGTATGGGGCAACTGATATCATTCTATTTGGAGGCGAACCATACACAGAACCAATAGTCGCTGAGGGTCCATTTGTAATGAACAGTAAAGCAGAAATAGCAGATGCGTACCGAGATTTTTATGCTGGTAAATATGGCAAAATAAACAATCAAAAAGGAAAAGTTTAAATTTTAAAAAATTAGTAAAACAAAATGAATAATAAAGAAATCGTATTGAAAGCAATGAATGAATTGTTTCATCAGAAAGACAGTACGGCTATCGAACGTTATTGGCATGAATCATATCAACAACATAACCCATCTATGATAAATGGTCATGAAGGGCTGAGAAAATTGTTACCTTATTTAGATGAAAATTTTAATTGGAAACCAGGTATAATTATAGAAGAGGATAATATTGTGATTACACATAGTCTTGTGCATGGCTGGGGACCAGTGCCAGTTATAGTAGTCGATATTTTCAGGCTTGAAGACGGAAAAATAGCAGAACACTGGGATGTTGTACAAGAAGAAACTCCCGAATCGAAATCTGCAAATGGAAATTCAATGACATCATTTATTCTATCAAAAAATGAAAAATAAGTTAATTGGCAATAGATATATAATGGATGTTGGTGTACTGAAAACGGAACTTTTCTTCGAATCAGAAGAATCATTGGTTTTTACAGTTATAGATGGAGGTTCTTTAACTAAAAAGGGGTATACGGAAAGAGTGGAAATTACTATTATAGAAATTCGACCAAATGTATATATGGTTGCATGGAAAGAAATTTCAGGTGCTACTGTAACGCATGTAGAAGACCACGAAAATGGGATTATTTATAGTAATGCAACTTTAACCGATGGTAGTTTCTATAAAATGAAAGGGACAATAGTTCCAACCCAAAATTAACCGTAAACATATTCCTCTAATAGAATATCACCAAAACGTAAATCAAAATTTAATTTACATTATCATGAATACAAATTTAAAAGAAACAAATGGCACCATCCGCATTGGTTACAGTCTTTCTCTGACTGGACCAGTAGCTGAGAATACAAAAGCCGCAAGGCTAGCACATCAAATTTGGGAAGCTGATGTTAATAGCAGAGGTGGATTACTTGGTAGAAAAGTAGAACTAATATGTATTGATGATTATGGTGATGCTTCAAAAGTTCCAACTATTTATACTGATCTTATAGACAATCTTAATGTAGAATTGGTTCTTGGCGGCTATGGGACAAATACTATTGCAGCTTCCCTACCTGTGATTATAAAACGGAAGCGATTTCTTATTGGTCTAATGGGTTTAGGAGTGAATGGGCAACTAAAATATCCTAATTATTTTGCAATGATACCTACGGGACCAAAACCTAATTCAGCATTAACAGAGGGTTTTTTTGAACTTGCAGCTTCACAAAATCCAAAACCGTTAACAGTATCCGTACTTTCTGCTGATGCTGAATTTTCTCGTAACCCAGTTATTGGAGCAAGAGAAAATGCAGCTAAATATGGAATTCAAATTATTCATGAAGAAACTTACTCACTTTCTACAGAAGATTTCGATCCAATAATCAATAGAATTAAAACTATTAATGCAGATATATTATTTATTTGTTCTTATTTAAAAGATTCAATTGGTCTTGTTCGTGCTATTCATAATAGCGAGTATAACCCCAAAATGGTCGGTGGAGCAATGATTGGTCCACAGAGTGCATCAGTAAAAATAGAATTAGGTTCGCTTTTAAATGGTTTTATTAACTATGAATATTGGATGCCTGTTCCAAAGATGAATTTTCCAGGTGTTTCGGATATGTTAGCCAAATATCAAGAAAAGGCAATGACTGAAAATGTTGATGCGCTTGGTTTTTATGTTGCTCCTTTGGCATATTCCCAAATGCAGGTACTTGAACAAGCTGTTAATGAAACCGCCAGCTTAGATGATGAAATTCTTTCAGAATATTGCCGTACTAACACTTTTGAAACAGTAATTGGTACTGTACGTTTTGGTGAAAGCGGTGAATGGGTTGAACCTCGTGTCGTACAAATACAATTTCAAAATATCCTCAATAATGAAATTGATACATTCAGGGATAGCCGAGTACATGTTGTAGTCTCGCCTACTGAATACACTTCGGGCTCTCTAATTTACCCTTATACTAAAAACAAAAAGTAAGATGCAATTTTAAATCTATAAGTCAACAAAAAAATATAACTATGATTAATAGAAATTTTATACTAGTATTTTTGATGGTTTCTAGCATTTCTTTTGCTCAAAAGACCGAAAAAGTTATTGTTCAGAATCAATTTCAATTAACAGGAGATGTTATTTCTTTTCCTATTACAGTGATAAATGCTTTTCCATTTATTTCTGGAGAAATAAACGGAGTTAAAGGTAAATTTATGTTTGATACAGGGCATAAAGGAGCATTAGATATAAACAACAATATCATTCCACTTCTATCCCAAAAAGAGAAAGGTAATGGCTTTGTAGCGAGTGGTCAAAAATTTAAAAACTACACCAATGATAGTATTGAGAAGGTGAGTTTAGTTAATGGCTTACATTTTCAAAACTTAAAACAAATTCCTAGTGCTAACTATGATTTTTTACAAAATAATATTACCCCAGATTGTATAGGATATATAGGATATGATTTTTTTAAAGGATATATTTTCAAATTAGATTATACTAAAAGAAAACTTAGTTTTTATAAAAGCACTCCAGAAAGGGAATCTTCAAAAGACTTTTTAAAAGACGAAAAAATAGTAGCAATTATAGACTTCGAAATTAGAAATCGACCGAATATTCCAATGATAAAAGTAAAAATTGACGATGTTGAAATATTAGGACTTTTTGATACAGGTGGTTCTTATGGACTTGTCGATCTTTCAGATAAAGATGCTGAAAAACTCTCGAATAAAAAATACCTTAAAGACGATGGAAAAGATGGTTACGATGAAGATTTATTTGTTTTGAATAATGTTACTGTAAATAATCAATTAACCACAGATTTCATAGGTATTCATACAATTGACAAAAGTAAAAGTATTCCATTTAAAAAGGCTACTGGAGTACTTGAAGATAACATTTTAATCTTTGCTTATCGGTTTTTAGCAAAATATAAAACAGTATGGGATTACGAACATAAAAAAATCTATGTGTTAGAGTACTAACAAAGATTTATTAATAATTTTTAAAATAAATTAAATAACTAAAAAAATGAAAAAAAACGCAACAGCCGTATGGAACGGCACAATTAAAGAAGGTAAAGGTCATCTAACTTCACAAAGCGGAGCTTTAACACAAACACCTTACACTTTTGTATCTCGCTTTGAAAACGGAACTGATACTAATCCTGAAGAACTTATGGCAGCAGCTCATGCTGGTTGCTTTACCATGAAATTGAGTGCAGAGCTTACATCTGCAGGATACAACCCTGATGAACTGACGACTACAGCAACAATTACATTAGCAAATGGTGTTATCACAAAATCTGACTTGCTTTTAAATGCAAAAATAACTGGAATTACAGAAGAAGAATTCCAAAGAATTGCAAAATTGGCAGAAGAAACATGTCCAGTAAGCAATGCTTACAAATTAGAAATTACCTTAAAAGCAACTTTAATTTAAAATAAATAATAAAATGAAAACGATAAAAATGCTAATTGTAGCTCTAGTAATATCTTTAACTACAGCCAATATGACTGCACAAAATAGTGTAACTACTTTAGCAAGAGAAGAATATATAACAGTAGAAAAAAACGTAAAACTACATGTTACAGATTTAGGTCAAACTCAAAGTGTACCAGTTGTTTTGATACACGGATGGCCATTAAGTGATGCTATGTATGAGTATCAATATCAATTTTTAGTCGACAAAGGATTCAGAGTAATAGGCATTACTTTGCGTGGTTTTGGAAAATCTGATAAACCTTATGGGACATATAATTATGATGTATATGCACAAGATATTAAAACGGTTTTAGACAAATTAGATGTAAAAGGTGCAATATTAGGAGGTTTTTCAATGGGTGGCGCAATATCAATACATTATGTGGCAAAATATAATGCTTCAAGAGTTAGTAAACTTGCTTTGTTTGGTGCTGCAGCTCCTGTATGGACTAAGCGTGATGACTACGATTATGGTTTTGCTAAAGAAGATGTGAATGGTCTTATAGAACTAAGTAAAAATAACAGACCACAACTTTTAGAGAATTTTGGAAAAATATTTGGAGCTTCTGAAACTGCTGTGCCTACGGGTATTGCTAATTGGTTAGGAAGTATAAATTTAGAAGCATCACCTTATGCAACCACTCAAAGCTTAATTGCATTGAGGGATACAGATTTAAGAAGCGAACTTTCCAAAATTAATATACCAACAGCTATTTTTCATGGTACTAAAGATGTGATTTGTGAATTTGCTTTAGCGGAACAAATGCATAATGGAATAAAAAATTCATACATCGTGAAATTTGAAAAAAGCGGTCATGGTTTATTTATTGAAGAACTAGAGAAATTTAACAATGAATTACTAAGTTTTATTAAAAGGAGAAGTTAATAAATGTAGATTCTGCAAAAAAAAATGATCTTATATGAGGAAGCGCAAATCACAGTTGGTTATAGCGTTTCCTCACTTTTAGTTTCCTCAGTAAATACTAAAGTAGGTTTGTCAATAATTTAGAGAAATAGAAATAAAATATTTTGGTTTAACTTGGTATACTGCATTAGAAACAGGTGGTGTTTTAGTAGGTTGATGTGTCAAATTATATCTTGAAATTCAATCAATTAAATAATTTGAATGGTTAATCTAGTAGTATAAAAAGAATTAGACAACTATTTTTTATAAACATAAAATCAAAAATGGAACATATAAAATATAAATCATTACAAGTTAATGGTGTAAATATTGCATATCGCGAAGCAGGAAATAGTAAAAACCAAGTATTAATATTATTACACGGTTACCCTTCATCTTCGCATCAATATAGAAAGGTGTTAAATCAACTTTCAGACGAGTTTTATTTAATTGCGCCTGATTACCCTGGATTTGGAAATAGTGATTTCCCCTCTCAAGATGACTATGAATACACTTTCGATAATATAGCAAAAACTATAAACGCATTTTTAGAACTAAAGAATATTAATTCTTATGCAATAATGATGCAAGACTATGGTGCGCCTATCGGATTTAGAATTGCCACAGCAAATCCAAATAGAATAACTGCGTTAATTACTCAAAACGGTAATGCCTATGAAGAAGGTATTGGAGAAGCATGGGCTGACATAAAAGATTTTTGGGCTAATCGCGACGAGAAAACTGAAAAAAAGTTACTACCAGCTTTCACATTAGAAGGATTGAAATGGCAATATACACACGGAACTCGAAATCCTGAAATGGTAAATCCTGATACTTGGCATTTAGATTTCCTTAGAATGAATCGACCTCATGCACATAAGGTGAATTTAGATTTATGGTATGATTATCAAAACAATTTAGAACAATATCCAAAATGGCAACATTATTTGCGTGAAAATCAGCCAAGACTGTTAGTTGTTTGGGGTAAAAACGATGAGTATTTTCCTGAAAGTGGTGCCAAAGCTTTTAAAAACGATGTTAAGAATGTGGACTATAATATTTATGATACTGGTCATTTTGCTTTGGAAGAAGATGGTTTTGAAATCATAAATAAAATCAGAACATTTATGAGAACTGTAAAATAGTAAAAATACAAAGTATGAAAAACTTATTAAAACTAGAAGAATTAGGTCAATTGCTATTTTCTATAGTATTATTTAATAATTTAGAATATTCGTGGTGGATTTACATTGCTTGTTTTTTATTGCCCGATTTATCAATGGTTGGGTATTTAATAAATTCTAAAATAGGTGCTTTGTTTTACAACATATTTCACCATAAACTAATAGCTGTTTTTATTTATTTCATTGGAATTTATTTTAATATCTCATTGCTTGTGCTTGCTGGAATCATATTATTTGGGCATTCAGCTTTTGATAGATTTTTTGGTTTTGGGTTAAAATTTAATGATGATTTTAAAAACACGCATTTAGGATGGATAGGAGAGCATAATAATTTTCATCAAAAACCTTGATTTATTGATCATTAAAATTAAATAAAAGTGGAATTAAAAAAAGTTATTTCAAGTGTTAGTGGTGAAATCAATACTAATAATTTTCAATCAAAAATTATTTGGAGAAATGGTGAGTTTCTAATGGACGAACCTATAAATATAGGCGGTAACGATTCAGCACCAGATCCCTATTCTACTTTGCTTGCGGCGCTTGCAGGTTGTACTTTGGCAACAATAAAGCTGTACTCAAAAAGAAAAAACTGGACTTTTGATAATATTACTATAAAAGTTGATTTATATGTTGAAGAAAACAATGAAACTTTAATTGAAAGGGAAATATACTTTAGCGATGATTTAAGTAATTTTCAAAGAGAAAGATTACTATTTATTGCAAAAAAGTGTCCTGTTTCTAAAATATTAGAAAATAATATAATAATAAATACAACAATATAAATATGGAAATTCAACAAAATGACGACAACAAAAAAGGAGTGTTTTTCATAAAGGAAAACAATAAGGTGTTAGCAGAAATGACTTATGTGTGGGCAGGTGCTGATAGAATTATAATTGACCACACAGAAGTAAGTTCCGCTTTAGCAGGCAAAGGTGCTGGTAAACAAATGGTTTCAAAAGCGGTTGACTTTGCACGGGTAAAAAATATTAAAATCATTCCATTATGCCCATTTGCAAAATCAGTTTTCGATAAAGTTCAAGAGTTTAACGATGTTTTATAAAATCTAAAATTATGGAAAAAAAGAATATAACTAAAGAATATACTAATGGTAAAACAACAATAGTCTGGCAATCAAGTAAATGTACCCATTCAGCCAATTGTGTGCGAAATTTATCGACAGTATTCCAACCACAAAGTCAACCGTGGATAAAAATGGAAAATGCTAAAACTGAAGAAATCTTAACAACAGTTGCAAAATGCCCTTCTGGTGCTTTAAGCATAAAAAATAGTTGAAGCAAAATTATGAAAGCAGCAATAATAAATGAGTTTGGCTCTGTAGGAAATTTCAAAATTGTAGAAATACCAACGCCTAAACCTGGTTTTAGGGAAGTTTTAGTTAAGGTATTTGCTACCTCAATAAACCCTTTGGATTTCCAAGTACGTCGCGGAGATTATAAAAATGAATTGGTCTTACCAGTTATCACAGGTCATGATGTTTCTGGTCAAATAGTTGAGCTTGGTTCTGGAGTAGAAAACTTTAAAGTCGGTGATGAAGTATATTATACTCCGGAAATTTTTAAAGGCCAAGGGAGTTATGCACAGTATCATTGTGCTCACGAGTCTATCATTGGGCTAAAGCCGAAAAATATTAGTCATTTAGAAGCTGCAACACTACCTTTAGCAGCAGGAACCGCTTGGGAGATGTTAGTTACAAGAGCACAACTTAAAATAAATCAATCTATATTGATTCATGGCGGTGCAGGTGGTGTGGGAATACCAACTATTCAAATTGCAAAGGCGATGGGTGCAATTGTATATACCACAGCAAGAAAAGTTCACCATCAATTCCTAGCTGAATTAGGCGCGGATTATATAATTGACTACGAAAATGAAAATTACATAAGTGCAATTCATCAATTGACTGATAGTAAAGGAGTTGATATAATAATAGATACTATTGGAGGAAACACACTTTCTGACAGCGGAAAAATTCTCAGCCAAATGGGACAAGTAGTTACATTAGTTGATATTGAAAAACCTCAAAATCTTATTGAAGCTTGGGGAAAAAATGCCACTTATCATTTTGTATTTACCAGACAAAATAGAAATAAACTAGATGAGTTAACTCAATTAGTAGAAAGCCAAAAATTAAAGCCAATTTTAAATAAAGTATTTCCATTATCACAAATAAGTAAAGCGCATAGTTTATTGGAAACTAGAGCTGGTAATAGAGATTTTTATGGTAAAATTGGTATAGAAATAGAATAAACTAAATTTGTGTAAAAAGTATAAAATTAGAATATTAGGTTAAGTATCGTACTCATTTTGATAGCTTATAAAATATGAAACAATTATTTAAATCCCATATTGAAAAAATCGTAACATTAACCGATAACGAGTTTGACTATGTAATGTCGCATTTTTCATTGATGAAATTTAAAAAACGTGATTTTTTAATTGAGAAAGGGCAAGAAGTAAAATACGTTTTTTGGGTTGTATCAGGACTTTTAAAACTTGACTATGAAGATGATTTGGGTAAACAGCACGTTATTGCTTTTGCAATGGCGGACTGGTGGGAAGGTGACTTTTACGCATTTTTTAACCAAAGTAAAGCAACAATGTCTTTACAAGCTCTTGAAGACACCCAAGTCCTTTGCATGACTCTTAATAATTATAACACGTTATGTAAAGATTTTCACAAAATGACTTACTTCTTTCTAGAAAAAGCTAACAAAGGGCATATCAGCTCTCAGCAAAGGATATTGGAACTAATTAGCACCAACGCTAAAGATCGTTACGATAAACTCCTAAACCGATTTCCAATACTTTTTCAACGTGTACCAAACAAACTTATCGCCTCTTACATTGGTGTAACTAGAGAAACACTCAGTAGACTTTCTGTATAATGATATTAGTTTATTGATAATTGTGAGTTTTATCACGTCAACTAAATATTCCTTTTTGAGAAATTTGTCTTTTTAATTTATACATGACATCATGAAAAAAATTGTAAAAGTTTTAGCACTTACAGTGGTAACCATGACGCCTGTTATGGCGCAAAATAAAAATGAGAAACAAATGGAAAAAAAAGAATTTAGTCCATGGGAATGGCAAAAAGAAAGAAGCTATGTACAAGCTGTAGAAGTGAAAAATGTGGAAAGCACATTATATGTTTCTGGACAAGCTGCGGTACTTAAAGACGGGACATCTAGTAGTGCCGATATGCGTAAACAACTTGAAATAGCCATTCAAAACTTAGAAGAAGTAATTAACAATGCAGGATACATTTCTAAAAATATTGTAAGGCTTACTGTCTACACAACTTCATCTGACGAGTTTATTAATACCTGTTTTGATTTATTTCAAGATTTTGTTACAAAGCACGGAATGAAACAAACAGTTACTCTTTTACAAGTTGTTGCGTTATACGAAACACTAAATGTTGAGTTGGAAGCAACGGTAGTAAAATAATTTTAAAGAGTTTTTTCAAAGCAATGTATTATAGTCATGCCCACAGCGCTATTAAATAACTAGTATTAAACCAGTACAATCATTGTCACTTTTTTTTCTAGGAGCAGCAATTATAATGCTTTATCAGGCAACATCGTCACGCTATCCGTAGCACCCGAGCAAAGCCAACTGACGAAGTAATCTTTTTGCGCTGAATACCAGCCCAAAAAGGATTTCCACTGCACCCGAGCGAAGCGAACTGGCGAAGCAATCGGGGCTATAGAGCAGCATTTTGCCATTTTGTTGATATTGAGGGAGAAATAGGAAGTGCCTGCATTTTGCTTTTGTAGGTGCTTTTCCGTTTCATACAACATTCATACTGTAAACTAAGAACTGCATACTGAGCACTTTCCATCTCAGCACCCACAAAAGCAAAAAAAGCCATCAAGAGTATCATTTTTTATTTGTCAGAAACAGAGTAGTACATTGCTTTTCTGTGGCCCAATGCTTAGCGTTACCATAAGAACGAATTTCTACCATTGAACCTTTCTTCTTTAAACAACAATTGGCATCAAGCCACCAAGAAAAGCAATCATTAAAATCGTAGTCCACAAATAAAAAATCGATACCCTTGCTCACGCTACTGCCAGCACACTAGGTAAGTTCAGTTTTTGATTTTTGATAAAACTTCGCATCACCATTGAGGCACACTTGAAAACCTCTATTCCAATTAAAGTATCTCCAAAATCAAATATTCCTAAACCAGAAATTCCCTGCAAACAAGAGACACGTACTTTTGTATATAGGACCAGCAGGTAAAAAAAGGGCACTAAAAATAGGAACGCCGCAATCCCACGCATCGCTAAGGCTGGCAGAGAACAGTAGTCCGCATCATTTGTATTGGAAATATAGCTTCCGAATAAATCATCAGCTGCCAGCCTAAGTGCTGCGGGGTTGCGGCTGACGTTAATTTTTAGTGCCAGCTGCTGGGCTCCAGCCTTTTTAGCTCGGCGCGAAAATGCGCCGGACTTAGTAGTGCTGCTTCCGCCCAGCAGCTGGTGGACTGCAGGTCCATAACAAATACCAGCTCCATTCCAGGGCAGCAACTGGAAGAACCAGCTGATAAATCCGAGTCCTACCATTGCTAAGGCTCACAAGGCAAAAATTCGTTTTTAGTGTTTTGCGATGGCCGTTGTTTGACGTAGTACTGCATTTTAGATATAAAAGTCTTTATGTTCTAGTGTATCGGAACCATCACAAAGTTTCTTTTTAGCATTTTTACCTTGTGAGCCTAAGCACTGCTGGGTCGGTATTTTTGGCACCTGCTTCTTCCACTTCCCGCCCCTCCATTCCGCAAAAACACACCTAGTGGAATCACCAGTGCTGCCGCTGCTTAAAATCAAGACTTTTCTTCAATTAAAATTCAGTGGAATTACGACAAGCTGCCATTGCAAAAATCAAAATCCGCCTTCAATTGAGCATACCTAATTTTAGTGGAATCACGTGGTTTTCGAGGAAATAAAAAAAAAGTAAAGCAAAGGTCAAAATCAAATTTCAAAACAAAAGAACCGGCACACCTAAAAATGAAAAATCTTCCTCTGAAAAGAATAGCCTTCGGAGAAAAACCGAAAGCTTTCTTTTCTAGAGAGTATTTCCCATTTTTTTCTTTCTTATTTGAAATCTGATTTTACGAAGAGGCTTTCTTTTTCATTATTAATTATAGATTTTAAAATCTCGATTTCCGAAAAAAATATTTTTTAAAAGTCTGTTGTTCAAAAACCTTTATTTTATGAAAACACCAATTTATTACATCATTGAGGGCGGAGATTATATAGGGGACTATGTATATAGCATCCAAAAAGATAAGTTGATAAAAGGCGGAGATATGATGCTGTATCGTTTCCAAATGCCAAAAGAAGAAGCCTTACGACTTTTAGAACGCCTAAACGAAACCCGTGATTTTGGACTCTTTTTGCGTCTAATGAGCATCGAATTTTTGAATTGAATTTTCACAATTCCAATTTTTAATGATTTTGACATAAAATCATTAAAAATATTGTAGAACTTATATTATAAATGGTTAAATTAGAGTTATATAACAAAAAAAAAGATATTATGGGAAAATTTGTAATAAACAAAAGAACAAATGGTGAGTTTCAGTTTAACTTAAAAGCTAATAATGGGCAAATAATTCTTGCTAGTGAAGGCTATTCGACGAAAGTAAATTGTGAGAATGGAATTGCCTCTACTAAACAAAACGCACAAATTGATGCTAGATTTGAACGTAAGATTTCTTCAAACAACAAGCATTATTTTAATCTAAAAGCTTCAAACGGTCAAATTATCGGCTCGAGTGAGATGTACGAAAGTGAAGCTGCTAGAGAAAACGGTATAGCATCTGTTAAAAATAATGCTCCTGATGCAATTATTGAGGATCTTTCAAACTAATTTTTTTTTGAACAAAAAAAGCCTGATCTATTCGGACCAGGCTTTCCTATATATTCGGGAAAAGGTTACCAAGCCAAACCCAAATTCACACTGAATTTATTTCAGTGTCTTTTTCTTAATTTTCATCAATCCCTTTAAAAGGAGCGAAACCGTAAAACTTACAATTGCTCCTATTACTGCTAAGATAATCGTTTTGATAATATCTTCCGAAAAAATGTTAGGTGCAATACTCAACAAAGTTCCTGAGGCAGTACCCATTTTGGTGGTCACACTAGTCTCCATCGCGAATATTTTTTTGACCTTCTTCAGAGTCTACTTTAGTTCCCTCTTCGGGGGTTAGGGGGCTTGGGGTTACAGGGATCTCCGTAGTCAACTGACTCACCGCAGAAATTACCCCACCCGCAACGGCAAAATACCCTGCTGCAGCAGTAATCGCTACGGGCAATGCTACAGGAGCCGCTAAAAGCGTCCCGCCAACAGCCGCTAAGGCCAATCCAATGGTACGCAACACTCTGAAAAATTTTGGGGTGGGAGCTTTTGCTCTTTTGATTAGGTTCATATGCTTAGTTATTTACTTTCAACAATCAACAATACACTTTCGTTTTGATCCAAAGCTTTAAAAACTAACGTTTTCAGCCTGGTAAATGCTTTTCGAGATAGCAATCCCAATCCGGGGCCAGAAATCTTCGTTACCGGTGCAATACATCCATGCAATTCTTGCAAGGCATTATTGGCAGGATGAAACAAAATCAGACTTCTGTTTTGGACATCCAATACCTCCAAATGCCACTGAAATTTTGGACTGTAACGCTTGCTTAAAAAATATTCCCCCTCCGGAATGCAGGAAACTCTCGTTTCGTTATTCTTCCAAGGTAATTCAATCGTGTTACAAATCAATTTACCCTCACATTTGAGTTGTCCATTGGTTCCATTGGGGAAATAGTTTCTGGTTAGAAACAATACCATTTTACAAGCCGACTACCTGCACCAAAGAAAGTGGGTTATATGCCCCATTTTTCAAAGGATACATTTGACCATTCACCTCTTGGTAAAACTCCACACCTAAAGCCAAAAACAACGGATGCGTGCTATTTGCACTCACAGAATTGTCATGGTCAATGGCTACGGTTGGGTTAATATCCCAAGGTAAAATTGCCGTTTCAGAATTCACCACTTCAAAAGTTTCGGCTTCAAAATCAATAGCAGCACCAGCCGAAATGATTTTGAAATGCGTAGTACCAGAAGGAGCTGCAATCATAGTAGTAGGCACAAAAGGCGCCATGTTCAATCCAATCAGACCAGAAACACGGTCGATTGTCCCCACAAACGGTGCAAACAAAGTCGTTCCCAACTTCCCACTAATATTGAACTCAAAACCAGCCAACAATTCCGCCTCACCATCAATCACGTTTCGCAGCCCTCTCGGGTTCGTAGCATCCGCTTGAATGACTTTGGTCATCGCTTGTGTTAAACGGCTAACCATTCGCCCATCTGCCGAATTAATCAACACCTGGCGCAAGGCAGTTCTGAGTATTTTTCCAGCTTTCCCAGCTCTTCCAAACTCCGAACCATTTTCACGCGTTCTTTGAAAAGCGGGGTCATTGGCGATTCTACTAGCGTCAATTCCGCCTTTTTCTCTTGCCAAATGCCCGTCTTTCGTTTTGTAAAAAGTAATATCTCCGATAGTACCTTTCAATTTAATTATGCCTTTCTGTCTTGCCATAATTGCTAACATTTAAAAATGAATAATCCATCAAACTCCCTCAATCATCTTCCGTTGCAACATTTCCTTTGATTGATTATAAAGCAAATTTTAACCATTTAAAACAAATAAAAAAGAACCTCCGTACCAAATGGCACAAATCAACATAAATGGGAATAATAGAGCTAAATGCCTTCTTTTTTTACTCCAAAATGGAAAAGGTTGCCATTTATGTAAATCATGAAAAAAATTGCTAATTTTATTCTGATATAGGATAAGTATTGGAGAAGTTATAAGTAAGTCAAAGCCCAATCAAAGCTATAGATAGAGTATGAAAACAGAGAGCAAGAGGTTATGCATCTACCCAAAAGACATACAACGTATCACCGGCAAAAGTTACCGTCAAAGCATTCGAGTAATGCAGAAAATTCGTGTAGACCTAGATAAGAATGATAATGAGTTAGTCAGCATAACTGAATTTTGTGCCTACACAAGTTTAATACACGAACAAGTACTACCTTTAATAATTGACTAAAATGCGTTAAACTTATTCGTTTTTTGAACAGGTATTTAACCAAAAATTCGTATTTTTTTACTGCAATATTTTGCCATTCATAAAGATGGATATTCGAGGTTCAAAATCGAGACCCTATAATTTAATCAGCGAAACCCCTTTTATATAAAGGCATTACAAAGGAAATACAAATCCCTTCCTCTCTGCGAAATCAAATGTAAGCTTCCTGTAAAAGGAGGCTTTTTTTTTGACCTCATTGTCGCCAGCTAATGATAGCTTAAGTAAAATTTTGTTTTCAGAATGATATAGTTAAAGAAATTGTCACTGGAATGTGGTTTAAGGGTCTGTGTATCTTCTTGAAAATCAATTAGGGTCATTAATTTTGCACGGTATTCATTTTCAATCCAAAGTAGTATATTTGTTCCTCGGCAAAACCAACGATTAATGTTGGTTGTTCATTTTAATTCCTTAGGTATGCGTCTTTTTATCTTGCTTTTTATTTTTTTTTCTGGAAGTCTAGCTTTTGCTCAGGATTTGACGGGTAATGAAGAAAAACCAAAAACCAAAATCGATTCTTTGTATAGGGAAGATCAGTTTTATATTGGTATCACTTACAATAATGTAATCGCAACTCCCAAAGACTATTCAAACGACAAAATCTCCATTGGTTTTACTGTCGGATTCTTGAGGGATATGCCTTTAAATAAAAATAGAACGTATGCCGTAGCCTTAGGACTTGGAGCGACTTATAATAATTACAATAATAATTTCGGGGTTTCAGGAACCAATCAGCAACCTAATTATGCTATTTTGGGAGACGGAAGCTATAGCAAAAATAGATTTACTACACTAACCGCTGATTTGCCTATTGAGTTCAGATGGCGCGCTTCTACCTTTGAAAGTACTAAATTTTGGCGAATTTACGCGGGTTTTAAATTCAGTTATTTGGTGTATGATCGTAATGTTTATGATGCCACACTAGCCAATATAATTATCCGAAACAATACCGATTTGAATAAATTGGTCTATGGAGTGTACTTGGCATCGGGTTACAATACCTTCAACGTTTATGTGCATTATGGCGTAAATTCCTTATTTAAATCAGGGCAAGTTGGTACTGAAAAAGTACAACTGCGAAGTCTTAATCTCGGGTTGATTTTTTACATTTTATAACCAAACGACCAAGAGCAACAATTGCGGAATACTCCCAGAAAAAAACCCAATAATTAATTCTTTAGGAGTGTGTGCTTGCATCACCAATCGCGAGGAAGCGATAACCCCATTCATGAAAATCAAAAAAGGAACAAGTAACGGAAAATGATCGGGATGATGCAAATGCAATCCTGTAACAAACACCGTCAGCGAACTAAAAGCAAGCATATGAATACTCGCTTTTATTTTTGCAAAAAGCAACAAAAGCGCAATTAAAGTGCTCATTAAGGCTGCCAAAAAGAAGAAATGCAATTCAAAATAACGATCAATCGTGATGCTTCTTTTTACCAATAGAATGAATAAAAAACTCTGAAGCACCAAAGGAATTTTACGTTGTCCTAGGTCATAAGCCATTACAGAGTCTATCTTGTTGAGTGTTTTTAATAAAAAATAAATAAGGATGGGAACCACAACGGTCAAAATGGTAATTTGCAACAAAACAAATCCTTTTTCTTTTAGTTCAAAAAGGGTTTCGTTATAATAAAAATAAAATAACGTCGCCATCAACGGAATAAACACAGGATGGAATAAATAAGAAAAGAAAGGAAGTGTTTTTTTCAAAGCATTTGGGTTTTCATCTACAAATATATTTAAAATAGCCTTTTGCTTGGTTTTTTTAACGTAGCAAGAAATATAAGAGAACTTCGTTAAATAAAATTAAAACGAGAGTTAGGATTAGTTGTGTTTTACTAATTTTACTTTCAAACCCAATGCCTGATGAATCTTACAATTGCTTCGATTTCAAAACAAATAAATGCCTCGTTCGAAGGCGACGATTCTTTACTTATTGACTCGATTTCTGTTGATAGCCGTTCCTTACAAAACGGACCGCATACTCTGTTTTTTGCTTTAATTGGTCCCAATAACGATGCGCATTCGTATCTAATTGATTTAATCAAGCAAGGTGTTACTCATTTTGTAGTGCAGTACATTCCTGAGAATTGTGTAGGGAAAGCTCAATTTTTGGTGGTACAAAATACGGTAGCAGCCTTGCAAGAGTTGGCGAGTTATCATCGTAGTTTGTTTCATTTTCCAGTAATTGGAGTCACGGGAAGCAACGGAAAAACCATCGTAAAAGAGTGGCTCAATTTCTTGCTAAGTCCCGATTATACTATCATTCGTAGTCCCAAAAGTTACAATTCACAAGTAGGCGTTCCTTTGTCTGTGTTGGCGATTGCCAAGCAACACAATTTCGGAATTTTCGAAGCGGGAATTTCTACCGTAAATGAGATGGCACATTTAGAAAAAATCATTCAGCCTACGCTTGGGATTTTGACAAATATTGGTTCGGCTCACGACGAAGGGTTTTCTTCTGTTGGCGAAAAAATTAAAGAAAAATTACAGCTTTTTAAACACTGTGATTTGTTGATTTATAATAAAAATAAAACCATCGATGCTTTTTTGAAATCGACATTGAAAACCTTTTCTTGGAGTTTCAAAGACGACACTGCCGATGTTTTTATTCAAAAATCAAGCATTTTAGATAAAACCAAACTGCATATTCAATTAGAATCGTATGCTTTTGATATCATCATTCCTTTTCAAGATGATGCATCTATCGAAAATGCGATTCATTGTTTGATGGTGCTTTTGCATTTGGGTTATGATCGGGTAACTATTGAACATCGAATGTATTTGTTGTATCCTGTCGAAATGCGTCTAAAGGTCAAAGACGGTATCAATAGCACCACAATTATTGACGACAGTTACAGCTCCGATTTTCAGTCTTTAAAAATTGCATTGGATTTCTTAGAAAGTCAAAAACAGTACAAGAAAAAAACAGTAATCCTATCTGATATTTTTCAGAGTGGATTGTCGAACGAAGAGTTGTATTCCAAAGTTTCGGAGCTAGTTATTTCGAACAAAATCAATCGGGTGATTGGTATTGGAACGACCATAACCGCTTTTAAACACAAGTTTGTCAATTGCATTACGTATCCTACTACAGCCGATTTTTTAACGCAGTTGGAGAATGCTACTTTTGGCAATGAAACCATTTTAATCAAAGGCGCACGTAGTTTTCATTTCGAAGATATTGTTATGGCTCTAGAGGAGAAAACACACGAAACGGTACTAGAAATCAACCTCAATGCCATTAGTCATAATCTTAATTTCTTTCGATCGAAGTTGCAACCGTCTATCAAAATGATGGTGATGGTCAAAGCTTTTGGATACGGAAATGGGGGTTTTGAAATCGCCAAATTATTAGAACACCACCAAGTAGATTATTTAGGTGTGGCTTTCGCCGATGAGGGAATTGCATTGAAAACAGCAGGAATTCATTTACCAATTATGGTATTGAATCCTGAGTCGACACGTTTTTCAGCGATAATTCAACATCAATTAGAACCCGAAATTTATAGTTTAAAAGGCTTGCGTTCCTTTTTGAGAATAGCAGAACAAAAGAAACTAAAGTATTTTCCGATTCATATCAAACTCGATACGGGTATGCACCGATTGGGCTTTGAAAAAGATACTATAGAGGAATTAATCACAGTACTTAAAGGGAATACACTGGTTTCTGTAAAAAGTATATTGTCGCATTTGGCAACCAGTGATGACCTAAACCATCAAGCTTTTGTTGCATCCCAAATTGAGTTATTCGAAAATTTATCCAGCCGATTGATGGCGGAGTTGAATATTCAGCCCATTCGTCATATTTTGAATACTTCGGGGATTAGTAATTTTCCCAAAGTGCAATACGATATGGTACGGTTAGGCATTGGTTTGTATGGTGTTTCTAATGATGCCGAGGAGCAAAAAGAACTAGAAAATGTGAGTACACTCAAATCTGTTATTTCACAAATTCGAACGATTCCTGCTGGAGATTCTGTTGGCTACGGTCGTCGTTTTATGGCTGAAAAGCCTACCAAAGTAGCTACAATTCCTATTGGTTATGCCGATGGAATCGCACGACTTTGGGGAAATGGAGCGGGGTATGTGTCGATTCATCATAAAAAAGCAACCATCATAGGAAGCGTTTGTATGGATATGCTAATGGTAGATGTTACCGCAATTGATTGTCAAGAAGGCGATGCGGTAATTATTTTTGGCGAAAGCCCAACGGTAAACGAAATGGCTGAAAAACTACACACCATTCCTTATGAAATCTTGACCAGTATTTCCCAACGTGTTAAAAGGGTTTTTTACAGAGAATAAAGTACAACTTATTTTATTTACATTTGTTTGTATAAACTAAACTTAGAACTATTATGGGAATGATTTCAGAATTTAAAGATTTTATTGCTAAAGGCAACGCGATGGATTTAGCAGTAGGAGTTATCATAGGTGGTGCTTTTGGTGCTATTGTTAATTCTTTGGTGGCAGATGTCATCACGCCAGCTTTATTAAATCCAGCGTTAAAAGCAGCTCAAGTCGAAGATTTGGCCGGTCTTAAAACCGATGGAGGTATTTTGTACGGTAAATTTTTAGCTGCGGTAATCAGTTTCTTGGTGATTGCTTTTGTGATTTTTTTGATGGTAAAAGCCATTAACGGTATGAAGAAAAAAGAAGAAGCGCCTGCCCCTGCAGCTCCAGCTGGACCAACTCAAGAAGAATTATTGACTCAAATAAGAGATTTATTAAAGAAATAATACCGCTACACTAGTGTCTAACTTAACCGTCTCTTTTCCCAAAAAGAGGCGGTTTTTTTGTGACTCAAAAGTAAAAAACAACCGTATTGTTTAAAATATAACAATTTGTTAAAAATTGTGAATCGTGTTGTTTTATTTATCAGATTATGTACTTTTGTGGCTCAATAATAAGACACTATAAATTTATATACAATGAGAATAGCAGTTGTAGGTGCTACCGGAATGGTAGGTGAAATCATGTTGAAAGTATTAGCAGAACGTAATTTTCCAGTGACTGAGTTAATTCCTGTTGCTTCAGAAAAATCAGTAGGAAAAGAAATAGAATTCAACGGAAAAAAATATAAAGTAGTAGGATTGCAAACGGCAGTAGATTTAAAAGCAGATATTGCTTTGTTTTCTGCTGGAGGAGGAACTTCTTTGGAATGGGCTCCAAAATTTGCAGCTGCAGGTACTACCGTAATTGATAATTCTTCGGCTTGGAGAATGGACCCAACCAAAAAATTAGTGGTTCCAGAAATCAATGCCAACCAATTGACCAAAGAAGATAAAATCATAGCTAATCCAAACTGTTCTACCATCCAAATGGTATTGGCTTTGGCACCTTTACATCAAAAATACAACATCAAACGTGTAATTGTTTCTACGTATCAGTCCATTACAGGTACGGGTGTAAAAGCAGTACAACAATTTGAAAATGAAGTTGCTGGAATTGAAGGCGAAATGGTGTATAAATATAAAATCAATCGCAATTGTATTCCTCAATGTGATAGTTTCGAAGACAATGGGTATACCAAAGAAGAAATGAAATTGGTAAACGAAACCAAAAAAATCTTAAGCGATGATACTATCAAAGTAACGGCAACTGCCGTTCGTGTGCCAGTAGTTGGAGGTCATAGCGAAGCGGTGAATGTTGAGTTCACTAATGATTTTGATGTGGCTGAGGTGCGTAACATTTTACACCATACCGATGGAGTAGTAGTTCAAGACAACTTGGATACTTTTACCTATCCAATGCCACGTTATGCTGAAGGAAAAAATGAAGTTTTTGTAGGTAGAATTCGTCGTGACGAAAGCCAAGCCAACACTTTGAATATGTGGATTGTGGCTGATAACCTAAGAAAAGGAGCCGCTACGAATACGATTCAAATTGCAGAATACTTAATCGCTGCGAACTTAGTTTAAAACACTATACCCCACAACACAACCGGAACCGCTTCTATTTAGAAGCGGTTTTTTTTATGTTTTTTGCTTATATAATCTGAGTATCCCCAATGAAATGTTGTACTTTTAAACCTTAATTTTTTTAATTGAAGAAAATGAAAAAGCTAAAAGTAATTGCTTTCGATGCTGATGATACGCTTTGGGGCAACGAAATGTATTTTGATGAAACCGAAAAAAAATTCTGCGGTTTGATGGAAGATTACCTTTCGCATCAAAGCATTTCTTCTGAACTGTTTCAAATAGAAATTGCCAATTTAAAATTATACGGCTACGGTATCAAAGGATATATTCTATCTATGATTGAGGCTGCTATGAAAATTTCGAACAATACTATTTCCATTGAAGCAATTGAAAAAATCGTGCAATACGGAAAAGATTTGCTAGAAAAACCGGTTGATTTACTAGACGGCGTAACCGAGACCTTAGAAGCTTTGAGCGGAAAATACAAATTAGTAGTTGCTACCAAAGGAGATTTATTAGACCAAAGACGAAAATTGCATAATTCGGGTTTAGGGCCTTATTTTCATCATATTGAAGTGATGTCAGACAAACAAGAAATCGATTATTTGGATTTGATTAAACGTTTGGAGATACAACCCGATGCGTTTTATATGATTGGTAATTCGCTTAAGTCGGATGTTTTGCCTGTGCTTTCTATTGGTGGTTATGCTGCACATATTCCGTTTCACACGACTTGGGCACACGAGAAAATAGACCACAAAGTAGAGCATCCCAACTTTACTACTTTGCAACAATTAACTGATATAATTCCACTTTTAACCTAATGAAGCAGCCGTTTGACCTTGAAAATTGGAACAGAAAAGAGCATTTTCATTTTTTTAGACAAATGAGTGAACCTTTTTTTGGTGCTACCGTGGCTATAGACTGCACAAAGGCATACGAAAAAGCCAAATCCATTTCATCTTCTTTCTTTATTTATTATTTGCACAAAACCTTACAAGCGGTCAATACGATTGAAAATTTTAGATACCGAATTGATAACGAAACCATTGTGGTTTACGATAGAATAGATGGTTCGGCTACTATTGGTCGTCCAGATGGAACCTTTGGATTTTCATTAATTGAATTTCATCCCGATTTTGCTTTTTTTGAGAAAAATGCGCTAGAAGAAATCGAACGCATTCAAAACACCACAGGTTTGTTTACTCGTTCTTTTGAAGCGGATAATTTAATTCATTTTTCGGCTGTGCCTTGGTTGGATTTTACGTCTTTATCTCACGCTCGAAGCTTTACTTTTCCTGATAGTTGTCCTAAAATTTCTTTTGGAAAAATGGTAGTGCAAAATGATGGAAGCAAGCGAATGAATATGTCGGTACACGTACATCACGGTTTGATGGATGGCTTGCATTTGGGACAATTTGTAGATTATTTTCAGCAAATCATGAACGAATAACGATCGATTTTTTGGTATGCTCTTTGCGGGAAGAATTGTACTATTTTTAATATAAATCATCATGAAGCAGGTAGTAGTTCTTTTATTTCTAGCAAGTACTTTTTTGGCTTTTGGTCAAATAAAGTTAACTTTTCATCCTTTAGAATTAAAAAAAGCAAAAGAGTACCATCAAATCATCAACACCTCTGATAGACAAAATGAGAATGTTTTTGTTTTTGCTACTGATAAAGAAAAAACAACGATTCTAAAGTACAGTCCTTTCTTTTTTTTCAAAGACAGTATGGTGGCTAAAAGACCCGATATTGGTTACAAATTGATGGCAGGTTATTCCTTTGGATTGGATGAAAATCCTACGGTTTATTGGGCCGATTCTAATTTTAGAAACATAGTTGCAGTACATTATGATTTGGTTACAAAGACAACGACGGCTAATTATCTTCAGTTGCCTTTACAACGAGAAACGGTGCTTCACTCCTTTAACGAGAACAATAATTTTTATGTTCTTACCAAAAAGAATACTGCCGAGGCTTTAGTGCTTTATGTTTTTAAAGGAGGTGAAAAAACACAATACCTTCTTGATTTTAGTGGTTTTGAGTTTGTAAATCGTAAAAAAGAAGCCATCAGTTTATCAATGATTTTGTCTGTTTTGCCATTAGAAAAAATAGAAACACGTGCTTATAATCCCTTGTTTAAAGCCACAAGTAAGTCAAAATTTTATGTGCGAGAGAACGATATTCTCTTCACGTTCGACCATAATATAAATGAAACACAGTTGTTTCAATTGGATTTCAAGACCTTAAAACTCGTTGAGCGTAGCATTCCGCAATTTCCGTTGAAGCGACTTAATGGATTGTCGAATTCTTATTATCATGAAAATAAAATATATCAAGTAACTGCGAATGATGAAGAATTACACTTTGGCTACAAAGACTTTGAAACTAATGTGGTGATCAAAGAATTTAGTGCAACCAAAAATGATACGATCACCTTCAAAAACTCACCCTTGTACACTCAAGTTATGAATCAACGACCAAAAGCAATGAAAACGACAGCCAAGTTTTTGAAGCAATTATCGGCTACTGATTTGGGTGTTACGGTTTATAAAACTCCAAAAAACTTATTTCTAACGATAGGAGGTAATCAAGAAGTTGAGCAATTGTCTACAGGGCTTACACCAAATGAGGGTGATCTCGTGACCAATTCTTATTTTATTCCATTGAATGTTTATTTTGAAACTGTTTTGGATAAAAAAGGGAATCATATCAACTCAAAATCCGACCCTTTGGCCACAGATTTTATTAGTCGTTTTTCTTTTGAACATCCTCAAGCCATTTTGCAAAGTACCTTCCGACACAAGAATTATTATATTCATGGATACTACGATACCAAGTTGAAGCAATTTGTGATGCAGAAATTTTATGATGGTTTTTAATATTTTGCCTTTATAATTGTGTTCTAATTATTATCTTAGTCTTTCTCTAAATCTGGTTTTAAAATTGTCATTAACTTAAAAAATAAAATTATGTTGTCTAAAAATATTGAAGTCGCACTAAACAATCAAATTCGAATCGAAGCAGAATCTTCTCAAATATATTTGTCAATGGCTTGTTGGGCCGAAGTCAATGGACTAGAAGGAATTGCACAGTTTATGTATGCGCAATCCGATGAAGAGCGCGCGCACATGTTAAAACTCATCAAGTACGTAAATGAACGTGGCGGACACGCTCATATTACCGATTTAAAAGCTCCGAAAACAAGTTACGATACCTTCAAAGGGATGTTTGAGGAATTGTACAAACATGAGATTTTTGTTTCTAATTCCATTAATGAATTGGTTCACATCACTTTTTCAGAAAAAGATTATGCCACGCACAATTTCTTGCAATGGTATGTAGCTGAACAAATTGAAGAGGAAGCTACAGCTAAATCTATTTTGGATAAAATTAATTTGATTGGTGATGATAAAGGAGGGTTGTATTTATTTGATCGCGATATTCAGCAAGCAGCTGTTGCCAGTGCTGCTGCAGTGGCTGCAACCAAGTAATACTTCTTTACAACTTTTAACCCGAATACGTCATTCGGGTTTTTTTATGCTTTTTGTGTTAAAGTTTATTTAGAATAGATAAAAACAATATATATTTGTCTCCGAAATTAAGACTCAAAATTATGAGTAAGAAAGACAAAGAAAAGGACAAAAAGAAAGGCAAAAAAGAAAAGAAAGACCAAAAGAAGAAAGCACTTTTGGCCAAAATCAAAGTTGCAGAAAACTGCAAGTCAAAATGTTGCGGAAAATACGAGAAAGGCGAAAACAAACGTTGCGGCCGTTGCCCTATGTTTGATTTGATTAAAAAAGTAGCGTAATTCTAAAATTGCTACTACATTGCACACTCAACTGTGTGTTTTATGTTTTTTATTGCCAACCATCCCATTTACAACCATCCTTTACCTGAAGGGCATCGTTTTCCGATGCTCAAATACGAATTGCTTCCCAAGCAGTTACTCCACGAAGGAACCGCTGAGTGCACAGATTTCTATTCTCCCGAGATTATCGATTTATCTTTGGTGCACGCAGTACATTGTGCAACTTATGTTAAGGCTCTAACCGAATTGACCCTCGACGCCAAAGCCATTCGTAGTATTGGATTTCCACTTTCAGCAGCATTGGTTGAGAGAGAGTTGCGCATTGCACAAGGTACCATTGCGGGTTGCAATCACGCGTTGGAACACGGCATCGCTTTTAACATTGCTGGCGGAACCCATCACGCATTCTCGGATAGAGGAGAGGCTTTTTGTTTGCTCAACGATCAAGCAATTGCCGCTCAGTACCTCATTGATCAGAAGAAGTGCCAAAAAATCCTCATCGTTGATCTCGATGTTCATCAAGGCAATGGCACAGCCGAAATCTTTCAAAATAATGCTGATGTCATTACTTTTTCGATGCATGGTCAAAGTAACTATCCTTTTCGAAAAGAAACTTCAGATTACGATATCCCTTTGCCAGACAAGACGGATGATTCAACTTATTTGACCATTCTGCAAGAAACACTTCCAGAATTACTAAAAACTCATCATCCCGATTTTGTGTTTTACTTAGCGGGTGTTGATATTTTGGATACGGACAAATTAGGAAAATTAGGGTGTACTTTAGAAGGCTGCAAAGCTAGAGATAGCTATGTTTTATCCCTTTGCAAATCATTGGGAATTCCTGTACAAGTGAGTATGGGTGGCGGTTATTCCCCAGCAATAAAAACCATAATCGAGGCTCACGCTAATACGTACAGAGTGGCGAGAGCGTTGTATTAATTTCCTTTAAATTTGAAACATAGGAGTCATTGAAGTTTTGGATTGAAGGTTTTTTGAACCATAGGAGGGATGTAAGATCATTTAAGTTGTGTTGTGAAATCCTTGGTGAAGTTTTACCGCAAGGTTCGCAAAGTAATAAATCATATAAGTTCACTAAGCACATAATATTATATGACTGTCCGTAACTCATACCAAATAGTCAAAGTATTTAATTAACTTTGCGGCTCTGCGCCTTTGCGTGAAATTGAACTCGCAAAGTCGCAAAGAAAAGAATGAATCAAGCTTAAAAATAGTGGAGAACTAATTTAAGCTATGAAATGGTCCTAGTCACGGATTGTCATATAATATTAAACCCAAAAGACATTCAGAAAATTCAAGCTTTATACTCAGCTTTTATGTTCTTAAATGCCTTCTATGGTTTTGAAAAACTTTGCTGCTTATAGAAAACTCAATTGGCTTATATGTTTTAAAATAGTTCTTCCTGATTAAGATAAATGTTTTCTAATAGTTGAATGATTTCATCCGCAAACTGTTGCGTCCTTTTGGTTCCAAATCCTTTAATCCATTGAAAATCGGAACTCGTTTTGGGATGTTGCACCGCTATTTGAATCAGATGGCTGTTGTGACAAACTATAAATGGTTTGAGACCATTAGTTTTAGCTTTTTCGTTGCGCCATTTTTTCAATTGTTGAAACCTATCGACTTGGTCTTGGGTTAAGTCGGTCAGCGACTCTTTTTCACGAGGCGCAAGATTGATTTTCTCTTTGTAGTGCAACAAAACCGACCAATAGCTCGCATCGGATTCGATGAAATGGGTATCAGATTGTACCAATTCTACCGAGGCGATAAAATCATTAAGTTGTTGCTGGTCTTGCGCCAAATGAGGAGCATCTACCCGAACGGAAAATACTTGTACATTCATAGCTGCAGATTTTATTTACCAATCAAAAGGATTTCATTCACTATCACTTCGGTGATGTAGCGTTTTTCCCCGTTCTTATCTTCGTAACTGC
>CAUPCW010000011.1:0-49096 GCA_963509895.1 uncultured Flavobacterium sp. | reverse complement strand
ACTAAATTTTTTAAAACAATGAAACAAATCAAAACTTTATTAATTGCAGCAATGGTAGTATTGGGAGCAAATACAATGAATGCTCAAGCAAAGGTTGCACATGTAAATGTTGCTGAAATTATGACTAAAATGCCAGCTATGTTAGACGCTCAAAAACAATTAGAAAAACTGAGCACTACTTATGACGCAGAATATAAAAAAATGGTAACTGAGTATCAAGATTTATTAAAAAAATACGAAGCTGAAGCAAAAACAGTTACTGATGCTGTGAATGAAACTCGTGGTAAAGAAGTTCAAGACATGCAACAACGTATCGTAGCTTATAGAGATAATGCTCAAAAAGAATTACAACAAAAAGAATCTGATATTACTAAACCGTTATACGAGAAAGTAAGAGCCGCTATCCAAAAAATTGGAAAAGCAAAAGGAATCCAATACATTTTAGATGGTGCTTCACTTTTATTAGCAGATGGTCCAGACTTGACTGCTGATGTTAAAAAAGACTTAGGATTTTAAGAAATAACTACCTATACTATAACTGCTCCTTTCTTTTGATTGGAGCAGTTTTTTTTTGGACAATTTATTTAAATAAGTAACTTTGTTTACATGAGTAATAATAATCAACCCATTGGCGTTTTTGATTCTGGTATTGGGGGCACTTCCATCTGGAAAGCTATCCATCAATTACTTCCTAACGAACAAACTATTTATTTGGCCGATAGTAAGAATGCTCCTTATGGACAAAAGTCCAAAAAAGAAATTGTAGCATTGAGTATGAAAAACACAGAATTCTTGCTAGAAATGGGATGCAAACTGATAGTAGTCGCATGCAATACTGCCACTACCAATGCAATACGAGAATTAAGAGCCAAATACGATATTCCATTTATCGGGATTGAACCAGCCATCAAACCTGCAGCCACACATTCTAAAACTCAAACGATTGGTATTCTTGCTACTCAAGGTACTTTAAATAGTGAATTGTTCAACAAAACTGTCGAAATGTATCAAGACACCAAAATCATTGAACAAATTGGTCACGGATTAGTCCAATTAATTGAAAGCGGCAACATCGACTCTGCAGAAATGAATCAATTACTGACTGAATATCTTACACCAATGATCGAAGCAGATATTGATTATCTTGTTTTAGGCTGTAGTCATTATCCTTACCTTATTCCTCAAATAAAAAAAATACTGCCTCCCCATATTCAAATAATTGATTCTGGAGAAGCAGTTGCGAAACAGACACAGTATGTTTTGAAAGAAAAAGTGGGACTTTCTAATTTGACTGAAAGTCAGCCCCTTTTTTATACTAATACAGATTCAAAAGTTCTTTCCGATATATTAGAAAACAACTATGAAGTTCTTTATAAAGACTTTTAATTTATTTTTCTTTTTACAAACCAAATGCCATCAAGAGACAAATTCAACGATAGTTTATGGTAATTTTCCTTGATTAATCCTCCACTAATTTTTGCTCTTTGCCCATACGAATAAGAAATATTCAAAGCACTAAAAGTATAATCTATTGGCAATGACAAACCAATGGAGATTGATTTATCTTCAATTTTTTTATTATTCACCTCAAGCGAACCTGAGTCGAAATTAAATCCTCCTGAATACTGTATGCGGTCAAAATAACTGAGTCGCTCTTTAGCTTTTTTATATAAAAATCCCACAGCAAATCGATTACTATCAACAAAACTTCCATACAAATCAGATTGGTTGGTTGAACTCCAAAAACTACGCTCATAATCTAAAGTAAATTGTAGGTTGTTTTTGAATGTAGCACTCATCCCTACTCCCAACTCAAGGGGAATATAAAAATCATCTTGATTGGAAGCAACATCCGTTTGCAAAGGAGTTGTAACTTCGTTGTCGATCGTACTTACCGTTTGTACTTTAGAAGCATTTACTTGAGCAGAAAACTTAACCACTCCACCAAAACTAAGAAGTGCCTCAGACTGATATTGCAGGCCTAAAACAGGTCGAATTCCGTTGTAATGAATGTCTTTGTCAATTGTAGTAATTGTAGTTCCTACATAATAATTTCGTGTATCGTTAGTATTCCCAAATAAAAACGAAGTTGTAAGCCCCAAAGCCCATTTTTTGGACAATTGATAGCCATAAGAAACATCAAAATTATTGAGTCCACCGCTACCTAAAACACTCAAATAATAGCTTTCTATACTATTCTCAATGGGTAATTTTAAACCTGTAATTTTATACGAAGAACTCGTATACGGTTTCAATACAATATTCAATCCTGATTTTGAAGTCACTGGAAAAGCCAGTCCAATATGTGAAAATTGAACATTATTTCTACTCTCGGAAGTTTCATTGTCCTTATACTCTGTTTGTATCGCTTTTCCTCCCACATCAAACAAAAAGTGATTCGCAGTTAGAAAACCAAATGAAGCTGGATTCAAATTATTAATAAATTTGGATGACGGCAAAGCCAATCCTGAAGAACCTAAGGAAGGAATGGGGCCAAAATCGGATTGATAAAGATTACCTATTCCGTAGATAGAATAAGGCGAAGTGGATACACTTTGTGAAAAAGACAAAGAACTAATCAATAGCAATAGTGCAACGTAAATTTTACAGTTTTTCATTAATACGTAATGTAATATATTTTTAATTGGAGCTTACTTTCTTTATTACTTTGGTCGCCAAAAACCACTCGATTTACTCCTTTATCAAAGCTTGGCAACGCGAGTAATAATGACGCTTTGGTTTCGGTCAATTTCAAAACTTCTTTTCTTAAAAAATCTCCAATGGGTATTGTGTAGCCAATGGATTCATTGAATTCATCTTCTTTAGCATTTAAAATTCCATACACAGGATTTCCGTCATTTCCGTATAATCTTGAGGTAATTCGATTTAGGTTATCGCTAGTATAGACTTGTAAGGAATCCGCCAACGGAAAAGATTTAGAATATGAATTCTTCACTGGTCGAATAAATAACTCCGCTTTTATAATGGATCCCTTCGCCGCGATGTACTGAAGTTGCTTCAAATTAGGAAAACTCACTCGGCTCAAAACACCGGTCCCAGATTGAGTAAACGATTGATTGAAGACATTGGCAGAAGGCAAATTATATCTAGAAGAAGGCAAATTTTGGATCAAAGTACCAGTACGATCGGATTGTATAGCATTGAACTGCTTACTTAAATCAGCAATGGTAAAATCTCTGTACAATGACTTTTCTTCTATCTTATCCTTAGAATCAGAATAATACATCCGTAGCACGCTCGAAGTCCCAAAACCAACTACACAATTTGAACTTGATGAACCACTTTTGATGACGATACCTTTAAAATAATCAATCAATTCATTGACATCTGTAATCTCTTTATTCTGTAGTTTCAAGAACAAAGCGCTTCCAAAACTATCACTCAATCTTACATTTAAAGAATCTCGCCCAATGGGCCTTGGTTTATAAGTCAAAGTTCCTAAACTTTGGCTTTCATACTTTAATTTTGATATGTTATAAAAACTCGTTACCGAATTATCTATAGAAACTGGTTTTACTTTTTGTGTCAATTGATGTACAGACAAATTTTGAACTTTAGTAGTATCGCCATAATAATATCGATCGTATTTTAAAATCATCGCTATTGAGTCGAATACATAATTAGGGGCATTCGTATCTGATGTAGCATCCTCAATAGTATAAGCAGTAGGCATCAATTGAAAATAACTTTCTGAAACAACATTTCCAAAAAGGGGATCTAAATAATTACCCACCAAAATTCGACTTGTATTGGATGTAATTAAAGAATCCAATTGAATCGTAGACAAATCAACCGTTAAAGTATCAAGCAATAAGACTTTATTGGTCACCGACAAATAATCTGACCCAACAATAAATTTCCCTTCATCAACATCAGAATCACAGGAAATCACAACGACCAAAACAAAAAATACAACTAAAAATCGATACATCTTTTTTTTCGCAAATATAAAAACCCCCATACAGGCAAGAGTATAACATATACCAACAAGCTTTTCTATACGACAAAAAGGATGTTTTTTGCTACGAACCGTTTTTGATAAATGATTTTTCATTCAACGGATAAATCCACTATTCTATCTAGCAAAACAAGGCACTTATCTATCTCTTTTTTTAATACCATAAATCGAAACTAGATTTGCCCCAATAGATAATGATATGAGATTTTTAAAAATTGCCACGGTTCTTTTTTTGGTAAGTACACAAATAAATTCGGCACAAACGCTTTTAACTCCTTACTTAAACATAAGAACTGAGCCAACCAAAAAAACAACGGTTACAACTAATGCATTTGGAATTACATTAAAAAAAAAATGGTCAAAAAACAACGAGATTGAAAACAGTATGAGCTATACGAAAACCAATATTAATCAAGAATCAAATGCCTATTGGTTCAAGAACGATAGTGAGTATTCAAGTATTGAAAATAGATTAGCATACAGCCAAAAAGTGAATGACCATTTTCAACTACGAGCTAAAGCCATCACTGCCTTTAATTATGACGAAAAAGCAACTTGGAATGACTTTCTTTTATTGGGAGGAATACTGATAGAGTATAAAATCAATGCGCATCACAGTTTGAGTGGAGGAATACTAAGGAGTACAGCATTAGGTGCCCCAAAAATTCTTCCTTCCTTTACCTATCATCTTCAAGTGAATGAGAAACTAAAAGCGGCGATTGGTTTTCCAGAAAGTCAAATATCTTATTCAAATAACAGCCGAAATGCATTCTTTTGGAACCATTCCTACGAAGGAAATCAATTCAATACCAATAATGGAACTGGAACGTTTACTTTTTCGCAAATTAATTCGAGCCTCAACTACGAACGTCAAATCGACGAAAGATGGAAAGCCAATTTCAAATGTGGGTATTCTTTTCAAAAAGACTATAAAACTACCTCTTCATTAGATAATACAATTTCATTACCCATAAAAGATGGCTATTTACTAGCTATTGGTTTACAATACAAACTTTAATAAATACTTAATTCTATGAATAGCTTGAAAACAAAAACGTTACTGGTGACTGTGATTTGCAGTTTATTTTTTATTGGATGTTCGAACGACGATGATGAAGATGATTTGATAGGGAACTGGATAAAAAGATCCGCTTTTGATGGCCCTGCCCGATCTAGCGCAACTTTTTTTGTTATCGACACTTATGCTTTCATCACAACGGGTTATACCGGAGATGATTATCTAAAAGACCTTTGGGCGTACAATTCCGAAGGTGATTATTGGGAACAAAAAGCAGATTTCCCTGGCGTTGGTAGAAGTTCTGCATCGGCTTTTGATTTGAATGATAAAGGCTATGTAGGTCTCGGTTACGATGGAACGAATCGCTTAAAAGACTTTTACGAATACAATCCACAAACCAATACTTGGTCACAAAAAGCTGATTTTGCAGGAACCGCTAGATATGGAGCTGTAGGATTTCAAGTAGGTGGAAAAGCTTATTTTGGAACTGGATATGATGGAAACCATCTAAAGGACTTTTATCAATACAATGCTACCAATGACAGTTGGACATTAGCCAATGGCTTTAGCGGAAATAAAAGACGTAATGCCACTGTTTTTATCATTGAGGACAAAGCCTATTTAGGGACAGGAATTAATAGTGGCGTTTATCAAACAGATTTTTGGGTTTTTGACCCCACAACCGAAGTTTGGACAAGAAAAAGAAATCTTGATGATGACGAAGACGATCACGATGATTATACCATTGCTAGAAGTAATGCTTCGAGTTTTTCAATGAATGGATTAGGCTATATTGCAGTTGGCGAAAATGCAAAATCGATTTGGGAATACAATCCAAGCACTGATATTTGGAAAGAAAGAACGTCGCTAGAAGGTTCAGGAAGAACCGATGCTATTGGTTTTACAATCAATCAAAGAGGTTTTATATTATTAGGAAAATCAGGAACTTCTTATTTTGACGACACTTGGGAATTCAAACCCTTAGAAGAACAAAACGATGATGATAATTAATGTTTTAACTAAAAACTGCTGGCAAAATGGTCAGCAGTTTTTAAAAATAAAGTATAAAAATGGCATTCCAGCCTTAGTCTTCACATTGTTTCTTTATGCATGTAGCCAAAAAAAAGAATACCAACTCCAGACGATAAAAGTCAATAATGGCTGGGGCTACACCATAACACTTGGTGATAAAACCATCATCAAACAAACCATTATACCGGTAATTAGTAAAGAAAAAAGCTTTGAAACCGAAAAAGATGCCTTAAAATTAGGTACTTTGGTTCTCGATAAATTAAACCACGATCTATCGCCATCAATCACTAAAAAGGATATTATTTTATTAGCCATAAAAATCTAGAATGAACCTCAATATTTTAAAAAACAACACCTCAAACAGCTTTCTAGTACAAGGCCTAATTTGGTGTTTTTTTATTATAGCGTCACTTGTACAATTTTATGAAGCTCCATATAAAATTTCGAGTGATTTTTTTGTGCAATGGGCTTCTGGTATCATCGTTTTTTATTTTAACTATTTTTATTGTGTCCCTCAGTTATTACTTCAAAAAAAATATGGTACTTATTTTATATACCTCATTGCTATCATAGGTTTCTTTATGATTATTCGCTCCTTGTATTTTATGCCGGAATTCAGAACAGATTTACCGATTAGAAACAATGTTCCTTCAAATTTTCCAAATCCGAGATTAAGACCTCCAAACCGTCCGCTTTTTTTTAAAATTCTCCCCTCTTTATTCTATATTTTATTAACCGCAATTAGTACTATTATCAAAATATTATCAGAGTATTATAGCAATGAACAGAATAAACTTATTGCCGAAGCTCAAAAAAACGCCTCTGACTTAATCTATTTGCGCAAACAAACCAATCCACATTTTTTGTTCAATTCGCTTAATAGCATTTATTCATTGGCTCATAAAAAATCCGATTTAGTACCTGATGCCATAGTCACCCTCTCGGAGCTTATGCGCTATATGCTCTATGAAACTGACAATAAATATGTATTTCTGGAAAATGAAATCAACTATATCAAGAATTATATAGATTTGCAAAAGCTGCGCCTGAATAATATCGAAAACATTATGATAAATGTTCACGGAGACACCAAAAACAAATTTATTGAACCTTTGTTATTGATATCATTTATTGAAAATGCTTTTAAATACGGAACCGATTACAAAGGGGCTGCTTATGTCAAAATAAGGATTTCGATCGTAGACAACGATTTGGATTTTTTCGTAGAAAACAAAGTAGAAAAAATTACTATAGATCCTAAAAATTCAGGCATTGGTTTGTCTAACATCGAAAGTAGATTAAAACTTTTGTATCCCAATTCCCACAAACTCACTATTAGCGAAACGGGAAATAAATACACTGTTCATTTGAGTTTACATCTGGATAAAATTCAAAATTAATTGAAGAAAAATGACAAAGATTAAATGCGTAATTATTGATGACGAACCTCTGGGAGTAGAATTACTTCAAGACTTTGTGTCGAAAATCGACTATTTAGAACTCGTAACCACGTTTTCAAACGCCATTGATGCTTTGGCTAAAATCAATACGCTACCAATTGACTTGATTTTTTTGGACATAGAAATGCCTCATTTTAATGGAATTGAATTCATCAACGCATTAGAAAAAAAACCAATGATTATTTTCACAACCGCATATTCTAATTATGCCGTAGAAGGTTTTAATCTTGGCGCAGTTGATTATTTAGTAAAGCCCATTCCGTTTCATCGTTTTTTAAAATCTGTTTCGCGAGCACAACAATTGTTCCTCCCAGCGCAAGCTCCCATAAACCAAGCACCTTTATCACAACCAGAAGTAGAGCACGATTTTATATTTGTTAGAGCAGAATATGAGAATGTAAAATTAAACTTTGATGATATTTTATATATCGAAGGATTAAAAGATTATGTAAAAATTTACACTACCGATAAAAAGTTCACGTTGACACTAACCAGTTTAATAAAATTAGAAGGCTTGCTTTCTCCAAAAGGATTTGCGAGAACTCATCGTTCTTACATCATCAATATCAAGCATATTAAATCCATCCAGAAAAATAAAGTAATGATTACTGACAAGCGAATTCCAATTAGTGAAGGCTATAAAAACGAATTCTTTCAGCGTATCAATCTATAATTCGTTTTCCTCTTTAAACCAGCTTGAGTACATCACGTAATTATTAGAGATACGTTCGATTTCGCCAACAAAATCAGATTGATCGATATCTTTTACTTTTTTTGCAGGAACGCCAGCAAAAATTGTTCCCGAAGGTACCACTGTATTTTGAGTAATTACAGAACCCGCTGCCACAATTGCATTGCTCTCGACAACACAATTATCCATTACAATAGCTCCCATTCCAATTAAAACATTGTCATGAATCGTACATCCATGAACAATTGCATTGTGACCAATTGAGACATTATTCCCAATTACTGTTGGATGTTTTTGGTAGGTACAATGTATTACAGCTCCATCCTGAATATTGACTTTATTTCCAATCGAAATTGAATTAACGTCTCCTCTTATTACTGCATTAAACCATACACTACAAGATTCACCAAAAGAAACTTCACCAACTATCGTTGCATTTTCAGCAACATAACAATCGTCAGGAATTTGCGGTGATTTTCCATTTACAGCTTTAATCAACATAACTTGAAATTTGAAGGAATTAATTAATTGCAGGACAATTACACTCGTATTTTTCTCTTTTACAAAATAGGTTCAACCCCAAAGTAATCTGATGATACCCGCCATTGTCAAAACGCACAGCTCCTGCTACTTGAGAATAAGTATAAGCAATCATAAAGTTATTGTAATTTAAACCAACTATAGGGCTAAAAAATTGTAGTTTTTGTGTAGCAACGCTATTATTCTTAACATACTCAGCGCCGTCCAAAGTTCTACGGTACGATACTCCTCCCCATAAACTTCCAAAATCTAAATTCTTATACGCTTTCAAGTTAATATCGATTGTTTTTTCTTGGGTTTTCTCAGTTAACTGAAACAAAACCGATGGCTCCCACAAAACTCGTTCTTTATTACCAAAAACATAACCTGCACTCAACAAATATTTTCTCAAATTATCGCTTTCATAGACACTGTAAATTTGTCGTCTAGTCTCAACTACATTTTTAATAGTTCCATGAGCATAAAAATTCAAGTAATTATACGAAGCACCAAAGTCAAAATTTAAGTAAGAATCTCTTTGAACAATGTTTCCATTAATATTGGGATCAAAATCGCCTGAGTTCAAAAACTCGGTTTCATCCAATTGACTTTGAATTACTCCTGCACTCAATCCGAAAGAAAGCTGATTCAAATCAATTTCATCACGAGAAAACAACAAGTGATAAGCATAAGAAACCTTCAATCCTTTTTGAGAATGATAGCCATTTTTGTCATTAAAAACAATAATCCCTGCTCCTGCTTTATCCGATACACGACCATTAAAACTTACCGTTTGCAATTGTGGTGCATCATCTTGTCCAAACCACTGTTTACGTGCGGTCAATCTTACCTTAGCACAATTGGCAGCACCAGCCATAGACGGGTGAATCAAGTAATAATTATCAGATAAATAATCAGAATAAACAGGAATACCTTCTTGTGCATTGGCATAACCTATTACAAAAAGAACTAGACTTAGCAACTTGATTTTTGTATACATTTAGAAATACTATTAATGAAATCGATAGATCAGAAACAAGACAAATGAGTGGAGTTCATGCTTATTATTCTTGTTTTTATCAATTAATCTTATAAAAAACCAAATATAGGTATTAGTAGAAAATAACTTTAGTAATTTTGCAAAAAATAATAAGTCATGACAAAAATAACTATAAAGGAAACCCAAAATCCAACGATATTAAAATTCGAATTTCCTGATTTCATTACTCAAAATGAAAACTATGAATTCAAGAACATAGATGAGACCAAAAGTTCTCCATTGGCACAGCAATTATTTTATTTGCCATTTGTAAAAACAGTCTATATTTCAGGAAATTTTATCGCTATAGAACGCTTTAGTATTGTAGAATGGGACGATGTAAAAGATGCTGTAGCAGAACAAATTGAAAAATTTGTAAACGATGGAGGAATAATCCTTACAGTTGACGAAAATAAAACTAAAAAACAACCCATCACGGTATACGGAGAAACGACTCCAAACCCAGCTGCACTAAAATTTGTGGTAAGTAGAATGCTCACCAAAACTCCAATAGAGTACAAAAACATTGACCAAACCTCCTCTTCACCTTTGGCACAAGAATTATTTAAATTTCCATATGTTAAAGAAGTTTTTATTGACGAAAACTATGTTTCAGTCACGAAATATGAAATTAATGACTGGCAAGAAATTACCTTAGAACTCAGAACATTTATTAAGCAATTCATCGAAAACGGAGGAACAGTAATAGACGAATCGCTTTTGGATAGTGCATTAAAAGACGAAAAGGTAAAAGACACAAACTTTGACAACCTTGACGAAACCTCTCAAAAAATAATCAATATCCTTGAAGAATATGTAAAACCTGCTGTTGCTGCTGATGGTGGTAATATTGTTTTTGATTCCTATGACAACCAAACGGATACGGTAAAAGTAATAATGCAAGGCGCTTGCAATGGTTGTCCTTCCTCAACTTTCACTTTAAAAAGTGGTATCGAAAATATGCTCAAAAGCATGTTGAATAATGATAACATAAAAGTAGAAGCCGTATAATTTCAGTCTATATCACATTAAGCGTCTCCAACGAGGCGCTTTTTTATTTCCAAAATATCTAAATAGTTAATTTTCAGTTATTTTAAAAGCAAAAAAGAAAAGTTTTCATAATAAATTGTTTATTATTGTATACTAATCTTTAACTATCAAATACCATGGGAGTAACATCATTTTTTAAAAACCTATTTGGATCGGCAAAAGAATCCGCAACCGAATTTGCTAAAGAAGCAGAATCAACTTTTGAAGAAGTAAAAGAAGCTGCGGCACCTCATATCGACAATGCCATTAAATTTGCCGATGAATCCTTAGAGAAGGCAAAAGAAACCGCAGCGCCATATATTGAAAAAGCAGAAAAATTGGCTGACGAAACAATCGATAAAGTTACCACAGCCGCTGCTCCAGTAATTGAAAAAGCGGGCGAATATGCCAATCAAGCCAAAGAAACCATTAGTGAATATGCGGACAAAGCTGAAACAGCAATAGGAGACTTAGTAGAGCAAATAAAAGAAAAAACTTCAGAAACAACAGAGAAAGTAGCAGAAGATGTAGCGGAAGAAGTTAAAAAAGACATAGATGAAGCTGCAAAATAATTTCTAAAAATTATACTTTTGTATCATACCAAACCTTCTTAATAAGAAGGTTTTTTTAATTTAAAAAAAGGCATTATGGAAGTAAACCCAAACCAATTAACCACTTACGCATCACTACTCTGGAATGCAGTTCTTGATTATTCTCCTAAAATCATATCAGCATTTGTAATTCTAGTTATCGGTATTTACGGTATAAGATTAGTAACTCGATTGATCAAAAAAATAATGATTAAGAGAGAATTAGATCCAACACTCACAAAATTTTTAGCCGATATTCTGATTTGGGCTTTGCGAATCCTTTTATTTATTGCTTTCATATCGAAGCTTGGTGTAGAAACCTCTTCTTTTGTTGCCATCTTAGGAGCTATGGGATTGGCTGTAGGTCTATCACTTCAAGGCTCTCTTTCTAATTTTGCGGGAGGAATGTTGATTATTCTTTTTAAACCCTTCAAAGTTGGTGATACTATCGAAGCTCAAGGTCAAATTGCCACGGTCTTAGAAATACAAATTTTTGTAACCAAACTAGTTACCGCAAACAATCAAACTATTTTTATTCCGAATGGTATTTTATCTAACGGGACTATTATCAATTATTCGACACAAGGGCAACGCAGAGCTGACTTGACCATCGCTATTTCGTATGAAACAGATATTAAGAAAGCTAAAGAAATTATAGCAGAAGTTATGAGAAGTAATCCAAAAGTATTGACTAACCCAGCACCAGAAGTTGCCGTAAAAAACTTAACCGATAATGCCATTCAGCTAGCGGTGCGCCCGTGGGCTAAAAATGAAGATTTTGGGGCAGTCTTCTCAGAAACATTAGAAAATTGCAAATTGGCTTTTGATGCTGCTGGTATTACAATCCAACCTTATGTAAGAGAATCTTCAACTCAAAACTAATACTACTTTTTGGTAGTAATCATAAAATCTTTCAAGTAAAAAGGTTCAAAATAAGCGACATCTACGGTGTCGCTTTTTTGATATTTCTCAAAACTCAAAGCACTCATTTCTTTGGCAGAAGGATACTGAATCCCTTCTAAAAAAATAAAATTAGAGGCGGTAAGTACCGTTTTACATTTTTCGTTGCAATCCCCAATAAAATAAATGGTTTCCTTACTATCCGCAAACGAATTTTCGGTAATTACCTCGGCCAATATGGCTCTTTTTTGATCATAATTAGTATCAAAAATGGCACTGTATACTTCCATTCTTCTGGCATCAATCATTGGAACTATACAACCATCTGTTTGCTTTACTTGTCGCGCTAAAGTTTGTAAGGTATCAATCGCAATCAACGGAATATCTAAGGCATAACACAAGCCTTTGGCAGCAGAAACCCCTATTCGTAATCCTGTATAGGATCCTGGTCCTTGACTTACTGCAACAGCACTAAGGTCTTGAAACGTAATTCCAGCTTCTTGAATTATTTCTTCTATAAAAACATGCAAACGTTCTGCATGAGAATAGCCTTCTTCTGCCATTTCTTTGCATAAAAGTGTACTTCCATCTTTAGCCAAAGACACGGAACAATTCTTAGTCGCTGTTTCAATATTTAATAGGTATGCCAAAACGTAAATTGTATAAACTCAAAAAATCACAATCTTTTTTGACGATTGTGATTTTTTAAGTTGTTAGACTATTATTTTATTTCTTTCCTTCTTTTGCATTGCCGGTTTTCAAGGAGACTTTATCCCCTGAATTGAGCTCTTTAGAAACCGTTGTATAAGGCCCTGTAATAACTACATCCCCTTTTTTCAAGCCCGATAAAACTTCAATATTAGTATCATCTTGAATACCGGTTTTGATTACTCTAATTTTTGCTTTATTTCCAACTTTCACAAAAACACATTCGAATTTTTTATCGCTTTTCGGTTTTGATTTTTCTTCGTTTGGATCCTCAACTTTAATTTCTTTTACCGCAGCCGTATCTGATTTGACTACAACTGAGCTAATCGGCACAGTCAAAATATTCGATTTAGTATTCGTAATAATATCTACTGTAGCTGTCATTCCTGGTCTAAAAGGCGAATAAGTACTTGGCTTGCCTTGTAATAAATCCTGATAGGATTCTTTCAAAATTCTAACTTTTACTTTAAAGTTAGTCACCTGATCAGCCGTTAAAGCAGAACTAGCTGAATTTGAAATACTAGTTACAATTCCTTTGAATTGTTTTTTCAAATAAGCATCTACCTCTACATTTGCTTTGTCACCAACTTTTATTTTTACAATATCATTTTCGTTAACGTCTACTTCAACTTCCATATTGTTCAAATTGGCTACACGCAAAATCTCGGTTCCTGCCATTTGCTGTGTACCCAAAACACGTTCCCCTAATTCTACATTCAATACAGAAATGGTACCGTCAGCAGGAGCATAAATAGTAGTTCTACCTAAGTTGTCTTTGGCTTCAAGTACTGTTGCAGAAGCACTCTGTACGTTATAATAAGCGTTCTGTTTATTGGCTTTGGCCACTTCAAAAGAAGCAATGGCTTTGTCCCAATCGGCTTTAGAAATAATCCCTTTATCAAATAATGATTTGTTTCGGTCATAATTAGCTTTGGCTTCTTTGAATGAAGCTTCAGACTGACTTAAACCTGCTTTGGTCCCGGATAAATTAGATACTGTTCTGTTATAACTAGAGGTATATAAATCAGGATTAATTTTTACTAAAAGCTCTCCTTTTTTTACCACTTGCCCTTCTTTTACATTCAAAGCAATAATTTCTCCAGATACTTCAGAAGATATTTTCACTTCAATTTCGGGTTGAATTTTTCCGGTAGCAGAAACCGTTTCTACAATGGTTGATGCCGCTACATTGGCAATTTCAATTTCGGTTCCTTTATCTTTATTTCCAATTACTCCTGATTTGGAAAGCCCTACTAAGGTTCCTATTAAGACAACGGCAACGGCTAAAAGTATATAAATGGTTTTCTTAGACATAATGTTTTAGTTTTTTATGATTGGAATTCCAAAATAGAATTCAAGTATTTTAATTTTAAAAATATAGTCGTATTTAGTACGAATTACTTCAGATTGCGCATTGGTCAACAACGTTTGCGCTTGATTAAAATCGAAAGAATTCATCATTCCAACTGCGTAACGCTCTTTAGCATAATTGAAGGCTTCTTGTCTAGATTCTAATGAAACAACAGCTGACTCGTGTGTTTTCAAAGCGCCTTTAGCATCAGTAAATGCAGTATATACATTTCTTTGTAGGTCTAATTCTTGTTGTTCCAAAGCTATTTTAGATTTCTCTAAATTGACTTTGTTACGCTCAACATTATTTTTCACCGACCATCCATTAAAAATTGGTATGGACAACTGTGCACCAAACGCTTGTCCTTTATTGTCTTTAAACTGATCCCAAAAAGGTAGCGCTGGTCTAGTAACTGGATTTCCATTTTGATCTAACCCAATTCTGTCAGCATAAGCAATCCTTGTATTGTAATTATAAAATCCTTGCACTGATGGTTGAAAAGCTCCTTTGGCGATGTCCAAGTCTTTTTGAGCCACTTCCAAATTCGTTTTAGCAACTTTCAACTCGGTTCTTGATTCTTTTGCTTTATCATAAATGGCTGTAGCAGGTTGGGCCAATATATTATTCTCATCTTTGATGTTTTCAGTATCTACTACATCGAAATCATAAAAGTCTTTTAACTGTAACAACTGTGCTAAACTCAATTTTGAGATCAATAAAGCGTTTTCGGCAGTAATCACATTTTGTTTGTTGGTTGCAACGTTTGCTTTAATATCCAAAACATCTCCTCTTGGAATTGATCCGGCTTTGACCAATTCTTCTGAACGTGCCAATTGCTTTTCACTAATTGATAATTGCTCATTTTGCACTTTCAGATTTTCTTTATTAAACAAAATTTGTAAAAAGGCATTTGCAACGTTTAACGCTATATCTTCTTGCATTTTTAGCAATTGGTATTTTGAAGCCACAATAGCCAAATTCGCTCTACGCAATGTATTTTGATTTTGTAAGCCTTTGTAGATATCAACTCCTAATGTTCCTCCAACAGAAGTAAACTGGGTAGTTTGATTTCGAAGTAAACCTGTAGTAATATCCTGGTTCAAACCAATATTCCATGAGTGGGAAGTATTAGCATTTAGAGAAGGAATAAAATTTCCAACTGCCCCTTTTTTATTAATTTCGGCAGTTTTAATATCTAGCGCGGTGTTTTTGATAGAAATATTATTTTCTATCGCATATTTTACACACTCTTCTAAAGTCCAGGTTTTAGTTTGTGCGGTTCCAACAATGGAAGCGAACAAAAGGAACACTAAACTTAAATAATTATTTTTTTTCATAAATCGGGAATGAAAGTGCAACAAATATACTGCACAAATTTAACATTTTTTCAAAATTAGCAACTAGTTTGTGGGGCTTAATTACGGTTTAGGTTCTTCGGTTAACAATCCTTGATTCCATATTTTTATCTTATCAGTAGCTTTAATTCCACCTTTTATCTCAACATAAATTCCATCGCTTACACCTAAAACCAAATCTTTACGAACAAATTTTTGTGGCCCGGTTTGCACTTCAACATAAGGTTTTTGTGTTTTTTTATCAAATTGTACTAAAGCTTCTTTGATGGCCAGAACTTTATCGGCTTTTTCCAAAATAATAGAGGCGTTTGCGCTTAATCCTGCTCTAATAAAGGTGTTATCGCGATTGGTCATTTTAGCTTTGATTTCAAATTGAATCGCACCATTTTCGGTTTTCCCTTTGGGAGCAATATAATTCAAAACCGCATCGAATTTTTTATTTTCAATAGCACCAACCGTAATCTCAATTGGTAAATTTTCTTTGATTTTACCTACTTCGGATTCATCGATTTTTCCAACAAAAATCATTCTTCCTACATCGGCCACACTTGCAATAGTCGTTCCTTCATTGAAATTGTTACTTTCAATGACTTGATTTCCTACTTTCACAGGAACATCTAGCACCATTCCGTTTACAGTAGAACGAATCAAGGTATTCGCATAATTGCCCATTCCAGCAGTAGTACCTGTTTTTACGATATCGTTACTTTTTCTGGCCGCCGCATAGTTTTGCTTTGCTTGCTTGTAAGCCACTTGAACCGCATCAAAATCATTGGCAGAAATCACTCCTTTGTCGAATAATGTTTTTTGTCTTTGAAATAATTTTTCTTGGTTATCCAAATCAATTTTGGCAGTCTGCACTTGGTTTTGAGTGTTATTTAAAGTAGAAACATTCGCTACAACTTTAATTTTAGCAATCAAATCTCCGGCTTTGATTGTTTCTCCAGCCTTAATGTACACTTCCTCAATAATTCCTGAAATATTGGGTTTGATCAAAACCTCTTCATCTGGAACAATGTTACCGGTTGCGATGGTTGTTTTTACAATAGTTTTAGTTTCAGTTTTTTCTGTTTGGAAAACTACAGGTGGTTCTTGGTTCTTGGCATACAAGTAATACAACGCACCAAAAAACACTAGTGCAATTACAATTAAAATAGTTATGGTTACTCCTTTTTTCATTTTTGGATTGATTAATCGTTTTACTATATTTTATTCTGTTCTTAAAGCATCTACTGGTTTGACTCTAATGGCGGTTTGAGCTGGTATAAATCCTGCTAATAATCCTGAGCCGACTAATATGATTAAAGCAAAAAACACTACGGCCAAATCCACACTAGGATTAGCAAACATCATATCATCGCTTGGCATGGAATCTAAAATCATGTTCAAGACTCCTAAAACTCCCGTCGCCATGGCTATCCCAAACATTCCTGCAACGATAGTCAAGAAAATGGCTTCGGTTAAAATTTGTGTTCTAATGGCTCCCGGCGTAGCTCCCAAAGCCCGGCGAATCCCTATTTCCTTCGTTCGTTCTTTTACCACAATCAACATGATATTCGAAATACCGATAACTCCAGAGAGTAATACTAAGGTTCCCACAAAATAAGCAATGAATCTCAATATCGAGAACAATCCTTGTACTTTACTAAACTCGGCATACAAATCAAAATTCCCAATAGCACGATCATCGGCAGGGTTTATGGAATGTCGGCCTTTCATAAACTCAATGATTTTGGGTTTCAAATCCGTGATAGAAGCGCCATCATTGGCAGTAAGTGCCATCCAACCAACAGTATCTCCAAAATTAAAAGCTTGCTGAAAAGTTGTAAAAGGAATGAATATTTTTTTCTGTTCTTCCTCTCCGCCACCTCTGTTGTTTGACTTTGACTTATACACTCCAACAATCATGAAATTCACACCATTGATTTTGACATAGGTCCCGATTACTTCTTCGCCTGGGCCGTACAATTCTTTGATGACCCCTTGCCCAATTACAGCTACTTTCCTTTTTAAATTAATATCTTGTTGGTTTAAAAATCGTCCAGTTGGAACATCCATTGACTCTTGCTTGATCAACTCTGGATAATCTCCATAAATGGTATACGCTGCTGTTTTGGTGCCACGAACCACATTATTGGCCCCCTCAAAACCACCTAACTGATTTCGTGGTGACACATACAATAAATCAGGGAAATTCTCTTTAAGTGCAGCAACATCAGCATTTTTAAAATTAAACTTTCGGTTAGCTGGCAAACCTTTGTAAGGCTTTGAGGCGGTTTGAGACCACATGAACATAGTGTTGGTCGCAATACCGTCAAATCCTTTTTTTACTCCATTTTCTAAGCCATTTCCAGCAGCAAGCAGGATTACCAAAATAAAAATTCCCCAAAACACACCAAAAGCCGTCAGAATAGTTCGGAACGTATTGGCCGTCAACGCTTCTAAAATTTCATTCCATTTGTCTCTATCAAACATAATTATTCGTCTCTAAGTGCTACAATAGGTCTGATTTTGGCCGCTCTATAAGCTGGAAAAAAACCCGCCAAAGCCCCCGCAAAAACCAATAGAATTAAGGTGGTTATGGCTACTCCAAAATCTACTTCCGGATTCAAAAAATAATCGCTTTTCACATACGGGCCTACTACTTCTAATAGTAATAAACTAGATAGCAACCCTATAAAACCCGCTATAGTTGTGATAAAAATAGATTCATGTAAAATCATTCCAACGATAGAAATAGGTGACGCACCTAATGCTTTTCTAATGCCAATTTCTTTGGTACGTTCTTTTACTATAATCAACATAATATTACTAACACCCACTACTCCAGCAATAATGGTACAAATTCCGACCCACCAAAAAAATAGGCGGATGTATAAATTCAAATCATAAAATTGTTTGGCATTTTCGATAGAGTTATTAATTCCTATCGCGCTTTCATCATCTGGAGCAACGGTATTTTTACTGCGCAACATTTGTCCTAATTCTTTTGTAAACTTGGTAGATTGTGCCAATGCTTCTTCATAAGTTGCCATTTTATTTAGCGTAAATTGCATATTACTTATTTTGTCGCCTACGCTAAATGCTTTTTGAGTGGTGGTGATGGGCAAATAAATCCTCGATTCTTCACGCTCTCCAGATGGATCTGTAAAAACCCCAATAACCTTAAAATTGACATTATTGATTACAATCTCTTCTCCAATAGAATTTTTATCTTTAAACAAATCCAATTTGACTTTTTGACCAATTGCAGCCACTTTTTCGTTATGCAACAAATCGTTTTCGTTGATAAATCGTCCGCTGACAATGGTTGCATTTTCTAAAGCTAAGTAATCAGGATAGATTCCTCTGAATTGATAATTCCCCGTTTCCTTTCCGTAGACAATAACGCCATTCCAATACGAATAAACCGCCGATCTTCGATCTAATTTATCGTCAAACTTGGTAACCGCCAAGTCATAATCACTATTCCTAAACTGTACTTCTCTTCCGGGATTCAATCCCTTATATTCTTTTGTAGTGGTTCCAGTCCAAACTTCGATAATCCCATCCGCATCTCGTTCAAATTGTTTGGCAATTCCGTTTTGCAATCCTTTGCCCGCACCCAATAAAATAACCAAAATAAAAATACCAGAAGCCACAGAAATACCCGTTAAGAAGGTTCTCAACTTGTTCTTGGCAATCGCCTCGAAAATTTCCTGCCAACGTTCCGTATTAAACATAAGAAGAAGCTCTAACTTGTTCTACTAATTTATCGTCTATAATCAACCCGTCTTTCAAGACTACATTGCGTTTACACATAGCCGCAATATCAGGTTCGTGCGTTACAATTAAAATCGTTTTGCCTTCGTCATTAATTCCTTGAATTAGCTCCATAACTTCATATGAGGTTTTGGTATCCAGAGCTCCCGTAGGCTCATCGGCCAATAAAACTTTGGGATTAGAGGCTAATGCTCTTGCAATAGCGACTCTTTGTTTTTGACCACCAGAAAGTTCGTTGGGTAAATGATGAGAGTGACTATCTAATCCTACTTTTTTCAAGTAGGCCATAGCTATTTCATTGCGCTCTTTTCTTTTTATACCTTGATAATACAAAGGCATGGCAACATTATCTAAAGCCGTTTTATAATTAATCAAATTAAAAGATTGAAATACAAATCCCAAAAATTGATTGCGGTATCTGGAAGCTATGGTTTCGTTCAATTTTTTAATTGGTACAGAATCGAGGATATAACTTCCGGAATCGGCTTCATCCAAAATTCCTAGAATATTAAGTAATGTAGATTTTCCCGAACCTGATGAACCCATAATGGCCACCAACTCCCCTTCTTGAATATTGAAATTAATTCCTTTTAAAACATGTAATTCTGAAGATCCCATTTTATAGGATTTATGTAAATCTTTAATTTCAATCATCTTAAACATTTTTTATCAACACTACTGCTTTATACTACTAATTTATGATACTAAAAAGTTAAACCTTTAAGCATTCTACCCGATAAGACTCTTTTGTTTTGAAAATGTTACAAAATATTTGGAATAATATTTGTTTTAGTACTTTTACAAAAAACAAACCTACAATAGATGTCAAAATTTATTTTTATCTGTTCCATATTACTGTTTATTCTACTATTTGCAAGTTGTTCAACAGCTAACAAAATTGCTACCTTAAAACCAGAACCCGACGATGCAGTACCCTTAGTGTACGAAAGCAGCCCTTCGTTTATTAACCTCCCAGTTACGATCAAACTAAAAGACATTGAAAACAAAACCAATGCCTCCTTGAACGGTTTGATTTACGAAGACACTACTATTGAAGACGACGATATTGAATTAAAAGTCTGGAAAGAAGCACCAATAACCATTAACAATGCACATCAAGGAACAACTGAAAAAATAAAAACGGTTTTACCACTGAAAGTGTGGGTAAAATACCGCATCGGAACCAAAAAATTAGGGGTAGAATTGTACACCTACAAAGAATTCAATTTAAATGGCGTAGTTACCCTGCATAGCGAAGTGAACCTTACCAATTGGCGCATGCAAACCAAAACCGAATTGAAATCTTTGGATTGGAAAGAGAGTCCAACTATGGTAGTACTGGGGAAAAACGTACCCATCACTTATATCATCAACCCAACCATAAGCCTTTTCAGATCCAAAATCGAAAGAAAAATTGATGAATCGATTGAAAAATCAATGGATTTCAAACCTAATGTTTTAGAAGCGTTGGAGAAAATATGCACTCCTTTTGAAATGAGTGAGGCCTATTCGAGTTGGTTGAGGATTACCCCTGTTGAAGTCTACACTACTAATGCTAGATTAAAAAGCGATACTTTTGTGTTAGAAATGGGAATGAAATGCAATATGGAAACGCTAATTGGAACAAAACCCGCATCAAAATATGATAAAAACAAAATTGTCCTAAAACCCGTAACACAAATTCCACAACAAATCAATACCAATATTGCTGCTGTTTCTACCTATTTAGAAGCTTCAAGAATTATGACAAAAAACTTTAGCGGTCAGGTTTTTGGTTCTGGGAGTAAAAAAGTTAGTGTTCAAAACGTTAACATTTGGCACAAAAACGACAAAATGGTAATTGCTTTAGATGTATTGGGAAGTGTTAATGGTACCATATATCTATCAGGTTTCCCACAATACAACGAAAAAACAAAAGAAATATATTTTGACAAATTAGATTATGTTTTAGACACCAAAGACAAATTAATAAGAACCGCAAATTGGTTGGCACAAGGCATTATTTTACGAAAAATTGAAGCTAGCTGCAGGTATTCTATCCAACCAAATTTGGACGAAGGAAAGAAAAGCATGATGACTTACCTCACTAATTATTCACCAATGCCCGGTGTTTTTGTAAATGGAAAAATGGAGGATATCCAATTTCAAAAAATTCAATTGACCAATCAAGCTATCATTGCCTTCATTAATGTAAAAGGTTCCGTTAAAGTCACCATAGATGGACTGAAGTAACTATAAAAAAGAGGCTGAATTAATTATTCAGCCTCTTTTATTATGTTTTTTTCCGTTTCATTCTGTAAATATAATACCCGAGTCCAGCAACCAAAAGATATGGAATTACCATTAGGTACACAATTCCGTCATTAACTGCTGCTGCTTTGGTAGTATTTCCTTCACTGGTTAATGCAGCTCTACACATCGCACATTGGGCATATGAAGAAAATTCAAAAAGGAAAAAACAAATTCCCAAAAGCAGGAATTGCACTTTACTATTTCTTATTTCTATCTTCTGAATTCTCTCCTTAACTCGCATAATACGGCGCTATCATTAAATAAACGACTACTCCAGTTACCGCCACATACAACCAAATAGGGAAGGTGATTTTGGCGATTTTCTTGTGCTTATCAAAACTTTCAGCCAGTGCACGAACATAAGTAATAAGCACCAACGGAATTACAGCTATAGACAAAAGTATATGCGATATAAGAATGAAGAAATAAACATATCTAAGTACCCCTTCTCCTCCATAACTAGTAGAATCTGTAGTCATGTGATATGCGATATACATTACCAAAAAAGCCAGCGAACAACCTATTGCAGTTTTCATTAAATTTTCGTGCAAACGTCTATTGCCCTTTTTGATTGCCAGAACTGCCCAAACTAGTAAAACAGCTGTTATTCCATTAATAGTGGCATAAATAGGTGGCAAAAAACGCAAAGGAGCTACCTCAACTCCAAAATCTTTTAATTTAACTTTAAATAAAATAGCAACCGCTACTGGTATTAAAATGGACAATAGCACTATCCATTTATTATATTTCTGCTCAACTGAATTTTGTTTCATTTTATTCTTTTAAAAGTAATTTAATATCTTCTTGAATGTCTTTAACTCCTTTTTTATCCAAACCATCATAATACAAAATTGGGTTTCCAAACTCATCTTTTCTACAACGAATATGTCCTTTTTTGTCTATCAATGCAAATAAGCCAGAATGCTCAAAACCTCCACTTACTTTATTATTAGCAGCTGCATATAAATTAAAACCTTTGTTAGCCAAATCAAAAATAGCCGTTTTATCTCCTGTTAGAAAATTCCAATTAGAGGATTTAACGCCTAATAATTTTGCATGTGCCTTAAGTACAGCAGGAGTATCTGTTACTGGATCAATAGTAACAGATACAATTCCAAAATTTGGGTTGCCAAAAAATGTCTTTTCAATTTGTAGCATGCTCAAATTCATTTTTGGGCAAATAGAAGGGCAAGTGGTAAAGAAAAACTCTAGAACATATACTTTTCCATCATAGAAATCATTGTTTACTTTTTTTTGATCTTGATTAATCAAATCAAAGCTTGGAGAGGCCCCAACATCAACAAGACTCTCTGCTACAATTCCAGTTCCACTATCTTTATCCAAACGATCTGATTTGACCACAGCCCCGCCCTCAACACGATCTATTATTTTGGGTATAGCATAAATACCAAAAATCAAAATAATAAATGAAATTCCTATGTATGATTTATTTTTAAACATGTTATAGTTGTTTTGTCGCGTTATGATTTTTTTTCAAGGCTGCTTTGTATTCGTACAATAAGATTTTGAAATCATCCAACATTTCATTACTTAATTCTGCAGGATGAAAAGTATCGTATCCTTCTTTGTATCCCTCTTTATCTTTTCTTCCTCTTAAATTACGCTCTTTGTCCAAAATATATACATTTGGAGTTCCAAATTTAGAATCCAACGCTGTCTTTAAATTTAATTGTTTGTGAAAAGCAGCAATTTCATTGGTAGTTGCAAACACAAAATTCCACTGCTTTACATCGGTAAAAGCCTTCAAAGCATCTAAAACCGCTTGGGCATCTTTTTCGGTTCCAACTGGACAAAGTACGACAAATTGCAAATCCTTGAAGGTATGGTAACGCTGATAAATCTTTTGATTCAAATTGAATAGATTCCCTCTATTTGCCAATAAATTAGTTCCAGAAAAGCCTAAAACGGTTATTTTACCCTCTAAACGAACAGTATCGCCGCGTAATGATTTCCAATTGCCAAAATCAGCAACTTTTGGTGTAATTGTAGGCAACTTAGTAAAACTGTTTACTCCGGAGGCAAAAAACAAATAGGCGACTATAGGAAGAATAAACAAGACAAAAAGAACAATATTTTTTTTCATCAGAAGTGTAGTATTGAGAGTGTAAAAATAAAAAAAGCTCCGATATATCGGAGCTCTTTTCTGAATTAATATTTAGTTAAAAATTCCATTTTATGATAGAATTTTTAAAAACCCCGAATACATAATCACCTTCAGTTAATAGAATAAAAAGTAAATATAAAATTAAAAATATTACTGGAGCAACTACAGCACTTTGCAAAGATTTTTTTTCTCCTTCCATGTGCATAAAAGCCCAAACTATATAATATGCTTTGAAAATTGTCAATATATAAAATATCCAATTTAGCAAGTTCATTCCAAGAAAATTAGTAAAATGCAATGCTTCAGGTTTAATAATACCTAAGATAACTTCAACTATTGTTACCGCTGATAATAAACCGAAAACAAACCAAATTCTTTTTGTGTTAGAAACGTGTTCGTGTGACATAATAATAAGTTCCTTTAAAATTAAACAAGATAAAATACGGTAAATACAAATACCCAAACTAAATCTACAAAGTGCCAATATAGACCAACTTTTTCAACCATTTCGTAGCTTTTACGTTTTTCGTAAGTTCCTAATAATACATTAAAAAAGATAATGATATTAATGATTACACCTGAAAATACGTGAAAACCGTGAAAACCTGTAATGAAGAAAAAGAAGTCAGCAAATAATTTACTTCCGTATTCATTATGTGTTAAGTTAGCTCCTTCAATAACCAATTTAGCATCTGCTAGTCTAGCCTCAGACTCTGCTCTTGAAAGGACTAATTTCTTTTTGTCTTTTGTGATGGTTTCTGTTCTAACCAATACATCAGGATTTGCTTTGAAACCCGCTTGTACTTCAGCAACAGAATAAGAAGGCAAGGCAGGTTCGCTCATAAACCATTTCGCTTTATTACGAGTTAATTGCTCACGTTCTTCTGGTAATGTTTTAGCAAAATCAGCTAAAGCTAAACGTTTTCCGTCTTTATCTACAAATTGAAGTAAACTACCTCCAGTAGTCTCTACTGCGCCATACTCCCCTTTGATAAAGTTTTTCCACTCCCAAGCTTGAGAACCAACAAATATTAAACCTCCAATAATAGTTAGGAACATGTAGATTGCCACTTTATCTTTCTTCATTTGATGTCCTGCATCAACAGCCAAAACCATTGTTACAGATGAGAAGATTAAGATAAAAGTCATTAAGGCCACATAGTACATAGGAGCTGGAACTCCATGTAAAAATGGAAAGTGAGTAAACACTTCGTCGGCTAAAGGCCAAGTTTCAATAAATTTAAATCTAGAAAATCCATAAGCTGCAAGAAAACCCGAGAAGGTTAAGGCATCTGATACGATAAAAAACCACATCATTAATTTACCATAACTCGCTCCCATTGGCTCATTTCCGCCACTCCATATCTTTTCGTCGTTGTTTGCAGTAGTAACTGTCGCTCCCATAAAATTAATTCGTTAAAAAGTTCCCAAATTTACATTTTTTTCTTATTTAAAGAAATATAAAAACAAAAATAAATAAACCCACAATAAATCAAGAAAATGCCAATACATTACACCAAGTTCAATTCCAAGAGATTGAGTTGCGTTGTATTTTTGTTTAAAATGATTATAAATAATAATTAGCAAAGAAATCAAGCCTCCTGCCAAGTGCAACAAGTGCATAACGGTTACTATATACAAGAATGTTGTAGTAATTGAACTAGCAGGTCCTGTAAAAAAATAACCTTGGGCCACAATTTGTCCAAAACCAACAAACTGCAATACTACAAATGCAATACCCAAAGCTAAAGTAATCAACAACCATTGCGTAGTAGCTTTTTGATTGTCTCGTTGAATCGCTTTTTTTGCCAAATGAAAAGTAACACTACTTAGCAAAATAGCAAAAGTACTAAGTAAGAAAGCCGAAGGCAATTGAAAATCTTTTAACCAATCTACCCTAGATTTACTCACTACAAAAGCACTAGTTAGTCCTGCAAACATCATGGTCATACTTACCATAGCAAACAACAAAATCAGCTTATAGGATCTTGCGGTTCTGGATTGATGTTCGTCTTTAGTCATTGTCATATCCATACTATCTTAAAAATTTATCTACTATATATATTAATTGCAACAAAGTAATGTAAGAAACACTAACCAACATCAAGGTTCTGGCTGACTTAGATGTTCTTAATTGATATACTTTTACTGCATAAAACAACATCCATAATCCCAATAAAAAGACCAATATCGCCGCAACAGGTGTTAAAAACAAAGAACCTGTATAGCCAAACATTGGCAAAAGCGACGCAATTATCAACCAAACCGTATATAATATCATCTGCAAAGCGGTTCCATTGTCTTTTTTTCCAGTAGGCAACATAAAAAAACCTGCTCTTTCATAGTCCTCATACAAAAACCAACCTATGGCCCAAAAATGAGGAAATTGCCAAAAAAACTGAATCAAAAACAAGGTGCCGGCTTCAATCCCAAATTCACCTGTAGCCGCTACCCATCCTAACATAAACGGAATGGCTCCTGGAAACGCACCCACAAAAACAGACAAGGATGTCATTGTCTTTAAAGGGGTATAAACACTGGTGTATAAAAAAATAGAAATCGCACCAAACATGGCTGATTTTGGATTAATACTGTACAACAAAACTAATCCCAAAATAGTTAATAATGTCGCCACAACTAGAGCTACTCTTGGCTGCATTCTTCCTGAAGCAACTGGACGATCCTTAGTTCTGTCCATTAAAGCATCTAAATCCTTCTCTATAACCTGATTGTAAGCATTAGAAGCTCCAACCATGCAATACCCACCAATGGCTAGCTTTACTAATATCCACCAAGTACTTGTTTCGAAATGATCAACCCCCAAAACAAAACCAGCAATGGAAGAAAAAACAACACTAATAGCAAGACCTGCTTTGGTGATGGCTTTAAAATCTAAATAAATGGATTTGAAGGAAACTGTATTTGTCAAAACTATTAAAACTAGTGTTATTTTTATAAAAACTTTTGCAAAAGTAGGTTATCAAAAGGGATTTGACAAAAAACAACTCATAAAAAAAGTTTCTATTAAAAACTGACCTATTAATAATCAAAATAGAAATTAAAAATATCGGATCTTACTCCCACAGTAAACCAATTCGTACTTTGGGTAAAAGTGGTAATTGTATTTTGAGAAGGATCAAAACTTCTATAAATGTAACTAGCAAAAAGCTTCAAATTAGTAGCTGGATTAACCAAATATCCTCCTTGAATATCAGCAATAAATACTTTGGTTTTATTCCCCTGACCTACTTTGACTCCGGTATCAAAAGGACGTTTCTCATCGTAGTCTTTGTAAATATTGCCTCCGTAATTAAAACTATCTTCAGTAGTATTAAAATCAAGACCGCGAGTTCCTACAGTTACTTTGGCATCGGCAAAAAGTCTTCCCTTATGATAACGAGCAATAGCTAGCAATTCGTTGAAATTCCCTCCCCATTGGTGCCCCAAACTCTGATTATTGTGTCCGTAATTCGTAATAGGATTACTATGCGAATACACATAAGGACGCACATGGTTGTATTCTAACTGCAACAATAAATTATTCACTTTGAAGGCATTATAATACTTCACACCTACTTGATAACCGAATTTGTTTTTCCAACTATTATCACCTCCTTTTACATCGCCCAACGAAAATTCATCTACTAATAATTGTCCATAGGCATTTATTGAAGCATCCCATTTGTACTTGAATGTAAGCCCTAACAAAGCATTTCCGCTTCTAGATGAAGATCCAAACTCTACCGCACGGTAAAAAATAATTGGATTCACAAAGCTCATATCAAAGCCTCTGTTGTTGTCTTTTGTCCAAACTACCGATTCAAAAAAACCTAAATTCAAACGATTAGAAACATTCCAGCTCAAATAATGATTGGCCATAAATTTAGTAGCATACGTACGATCTACAGTTACCTCAGGGCGAACATCTTTGAGCCACATGTACGTGTTAGTATACTTTATTTTCCAAAAATTAGTATTGATTTTGAAATAAGGATAAGGACTTGCACCATCACTTTCTAACAAAGAACGATATCCATCTCCAATGAAATTTCTTCCGTAGCCCAATTGCAAATCAATAAATTTATTTGGCGTAAAAGTAATATTGGCTTCCGCCAAAGGAAAATCATATCCGTCGTCTTTGAATCTTTTAGCAATTCCAATTCCAGGAATTATTGCAGGATTTCCTCCCGAAGGCTTAATAGATTCTGCATATTGATTGTAATAATCTGCGAAACGTCCTTGGCTTTCAAAAACGGTGGTGGTAAAATTCAATTGTTTGCCTAGTCCACCTCTAAAATTTAGCCCACGAGTATTTACATAAGTATATGAATTCTCGGTTTGTGATGCTTTTCCTAATTGCAAATCAAAAATAGGATTTAAGGTAAACCAATAATCTTCTCCTTGAATCTCAACAGTGTTTTCATTCCATAATTTTCGGGCCCACCACCCAGAAGCTTTCTTTTTTAACTGTTCAGTTGCTGCTTTCAAATCATAGTACTTGGCAACTTCGGCATAAGTATAGGGTTTTGAAGCGGTATGATTATTACTTCCCACTTGGTTCATTTTGGCATCAAATTGCGCATAAAGACTGTGCGAAAAAGGCACATTTAAATGACTTTCGTATTCTGGATTGCGGTATTTTTTATAAACAATACTATCTAATTCCGTTAATCTCGGACTTTTTACATTCAGAATCTCTGCTTTGGCACGTGCTTCTGCTTCAAACTGTTCTTTTGATTTTAAAGGAATGGCAATAGCAATCGTATACTTAGAATAAGTTGGTTTGCCATTATAAGTAGCAGGACTTACTTTAGGCATGCTCGCAAATACTCTTTTGGCCTCGATACTATATGATTCTGATACTGCATCAACGTACAATACTTTAAATTGTCCCTCGGCGGTAACTTCAAAAAGCACTTTAATATTTCCTTTGAAAGAGTCATTTTGTGGCACTTTGAAATTAGCAAACACAAAGTCTTGCACTTGATTGTAAAAACACATTTCTATGTCTTTGTTTTCAAGATTTTGACAAGTAGTAAAAATAGGAAAACGCTCCACTTCATTAAAAGCTGAAACATTTAGATTTTGGCTATAGCACCAATTTAATCCAATTAAAAATAACAGCACACTGTAATGTTTATACATAGTTTTCTATTAGAAATTAATATCCATTTTGAGTATTGGCGCCATCCACAATGGCTTTTGCACCCGAGGTTCCTATTCTCTGAACTCCCAACTGGATCATTTCGACTGCATCTGCATAATTGCGAACACCACCAGCAGCTTTTACAGGTAAGGGAGAAGCATTCTCAAGCATTATTTTAATGCTTTCAATAGTTGCGCCATTAGGTTCATTATTTGGCGTTAGATAAAATCCTGTAGATGATTTTACAAAAACAGCAGCATATTGGTCTTCTTTAAAGTTTTGCATGACCACATTTTTGATCAAAGCTGAAAGTTGTACAATTTGTCCATTATTCAAAGCAGCTACCTCAATAATCCATTTTACTACTTTTTTATGAGCCAATCCCAATTGCGTTCCTTTTAAAATCTCTTCTTTTATCAAGGCAATTTCTCCTTTTTTAAAAGCCTCATAGTTGCAAACAAAATCCAAATCATCAGCGCCATCGGTTATGGCTTGTTGCGCTTCGGCTAGTTTGGTTGCCAAATCAGATTGCCCTTTTGGAAAATCAATAACTGTTCCTACCAACAGATTAGAATGAGCTTCCTGAATCATTTTTTTGGCCATAGCTACCCGATCAGGGCGAATCATAATGAGCTTGAATTGCTCTCGAATAGCCTCTTCAATAAATGATTTTGCCATCAACACATTTTCTGCTTCAGCTAAATTAGCTTGTTCATTTGTTTTTAAATACGTTGAATCTAGGTAGGCGCTAACATCCATTTTGGCAAGGAATTGGAATTGATAAATAAGTCGTACAAAAATACATTATAAATTGAATACACAGACCCGAAGTCAACTTTTTCTCTATACAAAGAAGGAAATAACACGACTTGTGTAAAGACTTTTTCAGAGATAAAACGTTGACTTACCTTCAAAAAAAAATCCCATCGGAATGGGATTCTTATCTTTATTTTTGTTGAGTTACCTTTTTTCTTTGAATTGACACAAAAGAGCGATTGCAAATAGCGACCCAAATATATTGGCCAAAACATCTGTAATATCAGCGCTTCGAGAAGTAGTGAAATAGCCTTGAATGAATTCGATTAACAATCCAACAACTAGAGAAAGCAAAAAAGAAACATACATCACTTTTGAAAAACTACTCCATTTGCCACTTTTAACCAAAGTGATTCCCCAAAAAAAAGTGAAGAATAAATGCAATAGAATGTGCACTATTTTATCAATTCCTTCGATGTTGATGGAAGGAACACTAGACGCCTTCATTAGACAAACATAAAGCATCAAAGAGGTCCATGCCAATGCAACAAATAAAAAGAAATGTTTAGGCACCAATTAATTCTTTGTAAGCAGCATCAGAAAGTAATTCATCAATTTCAGCTGGATTAGCAATTTTTACTTTAATCATCCAACCAGCTCCGTATGGATCAGAATTTACTGTTTCTGGAGCACTTTCTAAATCATCATTGAAAGCAATGATTTCACCAGTAAGTGGCAAAAACAAATCAGACACTGTTTTAACCGCTTCTACAGTTCCAAAAACGGCATCTTTATCTAAAGTTTGGTCTAAAGTTTCTACTTCTACATAAACAATATCTCCTAACTCTTTTTGTGCAAAATGAGTAATTCCTACTGTTGCAATATCGCCTTCGATACTAATCCACTCGTGATCTTTTGTGTACTTTAAATTTGATGGTACGCTCATAATATAAAAATGTTGTGTTATTAATAATAAAAAGCAAAGATAACTATCTTGTATTGAATTTTTACATAGAATAAGTACAAATTAATTCCCAAAATTGTAACGAAGGGTAAATCCTGAACGAATATTAGTAAGGGGGAAAGTAGTTGAAATTACCGCCTTTGAGAACGAATGATCGTAATAGAAAATAGCCGTTAGATTTTTACTAAAGGCATAATCAGCAGCTACACGCAGTTGCCAAATGTTTTGTCCCGCAGCCAATTGGTTGTTATTATAATCCAAATAACGAACAAGCGTTTGATTGTTTCTATAAGATAAATCTGCCTTAACATTGATATCACTTTTGATAATCCCCGTTGGATTATCCGCCAAGCGAGAAGAAAAAATCACATCCTTGAAACGATATCCTAAACCAACAATGTACTCAATCCCTTTTACTTCGGTCAATAGATTATTGTCAAAACTCATTGATAAAGCTCGGTCTTTTTTGATTTCGGTCAATACTTTGAAAGAGTTTTTCAATTCAAAATCCAATCGCACTAGCGGGCTAAATTGTTCTACTAAATTCACATTGGAAACTACTAGTGGGTTATAAAAATTACCACTTACATCTACTCCATTTGGCTTTTTGGTATATTCAAAATTAGAACGATAATCATTGATGGTATAGGATGCACGATAGTTATGCAGCAACGAAACTCTTTTGAAATTATTTTTAAAAAAAGTATACCTCATAAATCCATTGTACTTAACAGACCAATTTGGAATTGGAAAACTTCTAAAAATTCCTGTAGACACATCATTAGCATTCCCTCCTGTGTAAGCGGCTAAAAAGGCCGGTAACAATACAGCTTGATTGTTTTTCCCGAAACCCTTAGGGAAACCGTCTGCATCTATATTACCAGGATTATTGACATCAATTCCTCTTTGAGTAGCCAGTCGATTGGCGACAATAAGCCGATTCGCTCTAAAATCATCAAAAGCGACAGAGCCAGTCTCATCACTTTTTGAAAAAGCTGTTTTGATCAATACCGTCGAAATCGAAAACATTCCATAGCTATAAGGAGACAATGGCGTATAATTTCCTGAAACAACACTATACTGTTCGGACGAATTTTCAGAATAAGCGCGATCTGCAGTTAAGTCAATTTTAAAATCAGGAAACAAATCAACATTGGCAGTTGCTTTTAAAATCTTGTTGGTGACTTGCGTATAATTTTGATTAAAATCTTGATAAGTAGTCAACCATCCTCTTTTGGCTGCTTCGTATCGAACATCATCTTGACTTCCAAAAATGAATCCAAGTGAAGGTCGAGAAGAGCCTAAGAAACCAACACTAGGTGTAAAGCCCGGCAAAACGGTTCCGCTATTGTGAGTATAATTTACTTGAATGTTTTTCACGCTTGTCAATACCCCAATCAATCCATCCATAAATGGGCTTCTTTGCTGTAAAGGTTTAACGGCTGTATTCACTACTTTTTCACCAGGCTTTGGAGCTACAGCTTTTGGTTTAGCTGCACCTGCCGCTGGTGTTTTTTTAGAAAGCCCAATGTATTTGTAGAACGTTTCCATTGCAAAGGAAGCATTCAAAATTTTAGAGCTAGCGTTTTGAATCGTGTTTCCTAAATTATAATCAACTCCTCCAATAGTAACATTATCAAAGGCATTCGAAGCACGTTGCCAACTGTAATCCCCTTGATAGGTGAAATTTGCTTTTACAAAACTAAATACCGGAATTTTATTCAACGGAATATCATAGTTCACAATAAGTTGTTGCATGTGCTGATTAGGATCACCAATATCAAAATAACTATCCCAAATGGTAAAGGTATCAATCGGTGTGTCGTCGGCGTTTAAATAGCTTTTCACAATGTTATTAGAAGAAGCCGTATAATTTACCTTTAATGATTTGGTTAAATTATAATTGAATCCATATTGATAATTAAAAGCAAAATTTCTTCTATACAAAGGATCTAGACCAATCCCAACAACATCTACTTGGCGGAATTGCTGACGATTATATTGTCTAATCACACTACTATTAAATGTTATATTAGTAGGTAAAAAATTAAAATTGAAATCCTGTAGCCATCTCCAATACTCACTTTTCTTTACAAATGTTTTTTTCTTGAATGGTTCGTAAGGTTTGTTTTTAAAACTATAAGCATAATTTACTGTAGTATTACTTAGCTGGTCTGTGTAGCTTTCTATCTCATAATCATGACGCTCCACCTCATTGTAAGATTGAGAAAAAGTAAAATTTTCGGGATCATACACATGTTGTTTTTGCTCAGGACTTCTTTCTTTTCTGACTCCAATAAAGTTAATACTTGTTCGTTTAGTGTAATCAACTGCGCGATTTTCTATATTATCTCTTTCATCTTTATCAGAAGTTTCGCGGATTAACTGCTTTAATTTAATGTCTTGGTTAAAAGGGTCGTATTCTGGTGTAATTACTTCCTCACCAATTCCGTAATTAAACGGCAAATTAATCCCCCATTTCTTGGGTAATAATTGTCCCAAATTCAAGTTAGTGACTACCCCATATTGTTGAATATCTTCTCTGCTGCGTTCGTTTGGACTTTGTTCTAAGGCTCCAAATCCAATGGTTGTTTTTCTTCCTGTTAGCGAAAGCGTAGCAAAATCAGCCATATTAGTATCGATGTTTAACAACGCTGCCATACCGCCTTGGTTATCCATATCTGCCAAACGTAACTCATTGAACCATACTTCTCCCAGAATTGGCTGTCTTAATTCATCACTTTTCACCCCAACCATCAGCGTTCTTACCAAACCAAAATTAGGATTTCCTTTGATACCTATTCGCAATCTATTGGTTTTACCTGACAAAGAATTATCCAACTCGTCTTCAAATTTATAATAAACACCATCCGGAGGAAGCGTTGATGGATCTATACTCATGGCTAGAATTTTTAACTTGGTCAACAAATCTAGTTTTAAATCCATTTCATTGCCTTCGGGCCAAACCGATGATGCATCCACCTTACAATCTGAGGATGGCAACGTTACCTGTAAAGGGATTTCTATTTGATAAAAATTCTCGGTAAAATCATTTCCAAAACGAATAAATCCCACCATTTGATTGTCTCTCAAAGCAACTTCTTTGGGCAAGGATTCGGCATGCAAAAACATTTTCAATTTGTTATACTGTCGCATATCTATACTTACATTTTTGAAAACTGCTCTTGAATCGTTTGGCTCTAACCCATTTCCAGAAACACGTAATGCTAATGACTGTTCATTTTGATTGATGACAGTATTATTATTATACAATTGCTCTCTTACTACCCCTGGAGGCGTTACATAATTAATAGGACAGCGCTCATTATTTTCTTGAATATTGACAGCTAAAACATCCAATATCGTATTATCATCGACTACATTATTATCGTTAAAATCCAACGAATTCGTATACCTTCTCCACTCGCCACGTACCAAATCTAAGGCTCCAAAACGTAGGGTTATGGGCGACTCAAAATTGGTCATAAACATTCTCATGAATCGGATAGAACGAAAATCAGAGATTCCACCAATGGTATTCTGTGGTTGTGCCACTGGAATTTTAAACTGAATCCAACGGGCTTCGGTCCCCGAACCATCAGGCAAAGTTACCTGTGTATTTCTAATATCGGTAATGTAATTTTCGCCCACATTCATATTGGGTTTCATATCAATACTGTATTCGTAATACGCATTGATGGTATTCATTGTGTTATCGCGATTGATATCTTCTACATCTGGGAAAGTAGTCGAACCCCTATTGGCGTCCGAAATATTAACCGCTGAGTTTCCATCCGTTCCATTAAAGTTTTTATAACGATCTAAAACACCTCCAGTAGTGTTTGCAAAATATGTATAATCATCGCCAGCTGGATCTTTCTCAGCAGCATAATTAGCATATACTGTAGCTTCTTGATCGTTTTTCATACCATCTAACCCAATGTCCTGATTGGTTCTATTGGAGGCATTTCCATCAAAAGCATAAATCAAGGATTGGGAGGCAGGAACCTCTCCCCAAATAGGCTTTGGAGTTACCAAAATTTGATCTGGCCCCAAACCATTTTCATATTGCTTTCTTCCGTCTTTTAGAACATCTTCTGAAACTTCTCCTAAGTTAAAATATAACTTCCCTGAATTGGATGGCGAAATATTACCCTTACCAACATAAGGATCCAAAACCCAAAACTGTATATATTCTACGTTGCCTTGCTCGAAATTTGTCGTATTGATGGCACGCATTATACCCCCAAAATTGTCTTTTGGAGTATTCATGAAAGTGGTCGAATTATTGTAAGGCCCTCTTTCTTGAGGGAAAAAACTCAAATCTAAGGTATTGATTACTTGCGTTTGTCCTTGAGCAATATCGGTGTTAGGGTATAATTCCTCACTAAAAATTCTTCGGGTGGTATTTAGCGAAATATCATCATTAGAAATCCCTACTGGTTTTTGAGTAAAAAACAACGGATCAATAGAATACCAAGCCAGCTTAGCTCTCTTAAAGCCATAACTCAAATCATTGGCACTTTCGTTAAAATTATATTGACTATCCGCATCATTAACTGGTGTTGAAGACAAACTCCAAGCAAAAGGAGAACGTAGATCGATAGTAGATTGAGAACCCTCAAAATCATCAACATAAATCGTAGATTCACCATTAAAACGATCCGCTTTAGGTGTGTCGGGTTTCAAAAATGCTATTTCTCCCCTAACCGAAAGATTGGAAGGTACATCGGTATCAATATTAGGCAACTTATTAACCAAGCGTGTAAAAAATGGCACTTCGGTCGCATAATTTCCGTTAAAACCAAAAATGGTATTATTAACAGACTCTTGACCATAACTGGATTTTTGAGTAAACGGCCTTTCGGACATTTTTAAGTAAGTTCCCCCAACCACAAATTTATCCGAAAATTTATGCTCAACATTCAAACCCATAAAACGTCTGGTTTGTTGCCCGAAAATAGAATTATTTTCTAATGAAACTTCAACCGGAGTGTTGGAAGCAAGCAAAGAAGGGTCCAAAATTTGCACTCTTCCTAATTGATAATTTACACTATAATCAACTCCTTCTACCAAGCGTCTTCCCGCCGCAGTAACCACCACAGAACCTTGAGGTACGTTAAGTGCCCCAATTGGAATCCCGTCACCACTTGAGGATTTGAATTTTCCTCTAATCAAATACTTGTTTTTATCGATGTCTTGTAATGCTCCTGCTTGAGTATTACGGTACATGCTTCTAAAAACATACTTCTTTTGATTGGGATTATACGTATCTACATCTTTATAATTTTCTGCAGAATTAGGTGTTTTCAATTTTGAAAATATAAGCTCTCCAAATGGCTCTTTCGTAGTAAACATGACTCTACCATTCTGAGCATCTATAGTTGTTCCTGGAATAAAATCAAAGAAACCATCTCCACCAGCTTGTGGATCGTTGTTAAAATTCAGACGGTCAAGATTAAAGACTTTTAATAAGGGTGTCTCAGCTACTTTATTTTCTGGAGTAGGATTAGAAGGGAAAGGAGTACCCGCCACCTCAGTTATATAATTGATTGGCGAAGGATCTGCATACAAGATATTCACTCGAAAATCTTCTTGCTTTAATTGATAGCCACCTGGCACTTGATAGATATTTTTCATCATCAAGTTCCAAATTGGATCCTTCACATTGGTCAAGTTGCTTTTTAGCATTTTCAAAATCAAACTTTGAGTAATAATTGCTTGAGGGACGTTATTGTTTCCTCCAACAACATTCGTGGCATCTACTCCGTCATTACCAAATTCTCCCACTTGATAGACCTGATCTCCAATGGTATATTGATACGCCACCGCCAAAACCTCATCATTACTCAAACGCTGTTGTAATGAGATGAACCCTAATTTTGAATTAAAAGTATATTCATTGGCTGTTAGTTTTCGTGCATTTTCTAACTTAGAATAGTCTCTTCCTTCGGCAACGGTGGTGTTAAAACCAGAACTTGAGGTAGCAATTTCTCTAATATTTGTATTCAACAAACCCGAACCTGACGCGATTTGTGCAGGATCATAATCATTATTAGTATTGTCAGATGGAGAGTTGGCTGGGTTATTAAAAATTCCTGTTGACGGGTTCAACACTACAACTTCATTATCTGCCAATCCCGTTAACTGTGCTTCTCCTAAATCTTGTAGCGCAATAATGTTTCGCAAATTATTTGATGTAGCATTTACTCTATTTTGCTTATTGGTCACCCAAACCTCTATACGTGTAATTTGTACCCTACTATCAATAAAAGGATAGCCTTCTAGGGCTTTATCATATCGGCTTCTAAAATATTGAGATAAGAAAAAGTGGCGATCATTGTCATAATCCAAAGCAAAAAGCTCATAATTTTGAACCGTTCCTCCACCTTCGGCAACTAGGCTTTTGGTTTGTGACTTTTGCTCTGAAAAAATTCCAGTAAAAGTTGTTTTTCCAAATTGCAATTGTGTTTTTACCCCAAACAAACTCTGAGCCCCACGAATCAATGAGCTATTCAATGGCATGCTCACGTTACCTACTTCTATTTTTTGAATAATATCATCTTCGGATGGCGTAAATTCTAACTTGATCAAATTTTGAAAGGCGAAAGTCGATTGAGTATCATAATTGGCATTCACGCTCAATCGAGTACCCACTTTCCCCATTAAACTCATGCTAATGCGTTGATCGAAATCGAAAGAAGTGTTGGCTCTGTTTCTGGGAGAAAAAGAAGGATTATCTTGTTTGGTATAACGCACCCCGAGATCCATTTCTACAGAACCTGTGGGCTTTACATCAATAGTATTACTTCCAAAAACAGATTCAAAAAAACTAGATTTGATATAATAGCGAGGCAATAAATCTTTTTTGGCTTCTTCAGACCCCTTCTTTTTGCCATCAATGGCATCGGCTTTTTTCTTAAAATAATTGCGTCTTGATTCTTGAAGCACTAACTTTTCGTACTCTGCAGGAGTGAGTATTATGGGAAAATTGATGGTGATTCCATCAATGGAGTTTGTATACACATATCGATCTGTTGCAGGATCATAAGTGTAAGAAGATATGATACTTTTAGGGTCTTTAATTTGAAGTTTCCCTACCGTATATCCTTTTTTTACCGTATCCTGAACCGATGGATTTACTTGACCATACGATACAAAACTGGCACCTACAACAAGTAAAAAAATACAAATTTTATGCATGCAATGGGACTCTCTTGGTTCTTTTACAAACTTTTTAAGGCTTTCTTAATAATTGTTTCAACAGTAGCATCAGGTTCGGCCAAGACAATTTTTTCGATAATTTTCTCGCAAGTCTTTCGAACAAAACCTAAAACTTCTAGAGCAGATAACGCTTCATCTTTATTAGTATTGCTTTGTGATACTGAAAGTTCGTCTAAATCGTATAATTTTACTACTTTTTCTTTCAAATCCAAAATTACGCGTTGTGCCGTTTTATTCCCAATCCCTTTTATGGTTTGAATAGTAGCCACATCGCCTGAAGCAATAGCATTGGTAATTTGTCTTGGGTCAAGAGAAGAAAGCATAGTTCTAGCAATACTCGCTCCTATCCCTGAAACCGATAACAACAAACGAAAAATTTCTCTTTCAGATTTTTCTATGAAACCGTACAAAGTATGTCCATCTTCTTTGATTTGAAGATGGGTAAATACTTTTACAAAATCAGTGTTGGGCAATAATGAATAAGTGTGTAACGAGATATTGATATAATACCCCACACCGCCACAATCTATAACGATATGTGTAGGTGATTTTTCTACTAATTTTCCTTGTAAATGTGCAATCATTTATTTGTTTTAACGAACCAAATATAACAAAAAAGTCCAGCATTTGATTGAAAATCATTTGCTAGACTTTTATTACATTGTGTTTTACTTAATTATTCGCTTTTTTCTTTTGTTTTTCTTGAGCATCAATGATTGCTATGGTAGACATATTTACCATTTCTTCAACACTAGCTCCTAATTGAAAAATATGAACTGGCTTACCCATTCCTAACATAATTGGACCAATGGATTCTACTTTATTCAATTCTTTCAAGAGTTTATAAGTAATATTAGCCGATTCTAAATTTGGAAATATCAAAGTATTCACTTTTTTATCCGCTAGTTTAGAAAAAGGGAATTTAGCTTTAAGCATTTCTGGATTCAAAGCAAAATCTGCTTGAATTTCTCCATCAATACATAAATCAGGATGATTCTCATGCAAATAGGCGACTGCCTCTCGAACTTTTCCTGCACTTGGATTCGTTGAAGAACCAAAATTTGAATACGAAACCATGGCAATTACAGGCTCTACTCCAAACATTCTTGCTGTTTTGGCTGTCATTAATGCAATTTTAGCCAAATCATCTGCCGAAGGATTGATATTGATAGCCGTATCCGAGAAAAACATCGGACCACGTTTGGTCATCATAATATTTGTTGTTGCTACAATAGATGCCCCTGGAGCTTTATCCACCAATTGCAACATTGGTTTTACTACAGAAGGATAACTTCTAGAATGTCCGCTCACCAATGCATCGGCTTCGCCAACATTGACCATCATTGCCGCAAAATAATTACGTTCGCGCATTAACTTTTGAGCATCCAAAAATGAAATTCCTCTTCTCTTTCTGGTTTCCCAATAGGCTGTTGCGAAACGATCTCTTCTTCCTTCTTCTTCTTTTTCCTTAGGATCAATGATTGTCACATCAGCATCAAATCCAATTTCTTCTTTCAATTCCAAAATAATCTCTTTGTTCCCTAACAAAATAGGAAACCCAATCCCCTCATCATGAACAATTTGAGCTGCTTTGAGTACATCCAAATGATCGGCTTCGGCAAAAACAATAGATTTAGGATCTGATTTGGCTCTGGTCGTAATCATTCGAACCAATTTGTTATCATGTCCTAAACGCTCCAACAAGTCATCTTTGTATTTTTCCCAATCGGTAATTGGGTTTTGTGCTACACCAGATTCCATTGCCGCTTTGGCAACAGCTGGAGCCACAACCGCAATCAATCTTGGGTCGAAAGGTTTTGGAATAATATATTCACGACCAAAAGTTAGTTTGGTAGCACCATAAGCCACATTTACTTGTTCAGGCACTGATTCTTTAGCTAAAGAAGCTAATGCTCTAACGGCAGCCATTTTCATCGCTTCGTTAATTTTGGTAGCACGAACATCTAGTGCGCCTCTAAAAATATAAGGGAATCCCAAGACGTTATTTACTTGATTCGGGTAATCCGAACGTCCCGTTGCCATAATGATATCTTTACGAGTAGCCATCGCTAAATTGTATTCAATCTCAGGATTTGGATTAGCCATGGCGAAAACAATCGGATTTTCGGACATGCTCAAAAGCATTTCGGGTGTCAAGACATCTGCTGTAGATAATCCTAGGAACAAATCACAACCTTTCATAGCTGCTGCCAAGCTTATCGGCTCACAATCTCTTGCGTATTTGCGTTGCAATTCGGAGATAGAAGGATTATCTTTTGTTAGCAAACCTTTGCTGTTAAACATATATACATTCTCAGGCTTTATTCCTAAAAGTACGTACAAATCAGCACAAGCAATAGCAGCAGAACCCGCTCCAGAAACGACCATTTTAATATCTTCGGCTTTTTTATCTGCTAATTCTAAGGCGTTAAGTAAAGCTGCTGAAGAAATAATCGCTGTTCCGTGTTGGTCATCATGCATGACCGGAATATTTAGTTCTTCTACCAATCGTCTTTCGATTTCAAAAGACTCAGGCGCCTTAATATCTTCTAGGTTGATTCCTCCAAAAGTGGGAGCAATATTTTTTACTGTCTCGATGAATTCGTCTACATTTTTGGTGCCAATTTCGATATCAAATACATCGATATCCGAAAATATTTTGAACAAAAGTCCTTTTCCTTCCATTACTGGTTTTGAGGCTTCTGGCCCAATATCTCCAAGTCCCAAAACTGCCGTACCATTTGTAATTACTGCTACTAAATTCCCTTTGGCTGTATATTTATAAACGTTGTTTACATCTTTTGCAATCTCCAAACAAGGCTCTGCAACACCCGGCGAATAGGCTAATGACAAATCCCTTTGTGTGGCATACTTTTTTGTGGGTACTACTTGAATTTTTCCAGGAGTTGGCTTTGCGTGGTATAATAAAGCTTCCTTTCTTTTGTTGTTATTCTCCATTTTTTTTAGATTTAATCTGACTTACAAAGATAAAGGTCTCATCGCAAACTAGCCTTCATAAATTTAATTTTTATTATAATCTTTGTTATAAAACAAAAAAAGCTGCCAAAGCAGCTTTTAAAAAGTCATAATTTTTTTTATTATTGTGTAATGTATGAATTTAAATGTGCAATAGTTTCTTTTTGCATTTCGATGATGGCTTTTACCACATCGCTGATAGAAATTATTCCAACAACTACATCATTTTCAACTACTGGTAAGTGACGTACTCTTTTGGTACTCATCAGCTCCATGCAGTACTCTAATTTATCCGAAGGGCTAACGGTAAACACTTCGGTAACCATAATTTCATTAACTAATGCTTTTTTAGAAGATTTAGATTTTAAAACAATTTTTCTAGCATAATCTCTTTCTGATAAAATCCCTTTTAGAACACCTTCTTCAATTATAAGAATGGCGCCTATGTTTTTTTCGCTCATCACTGTTAATGCTTCGAAAACAGTGTTGGTGGAAAGTATAGAAAAAACGTCCTTTCCCTTATTGCTTAATATTTGATTAACAGTCATATAAATTGTATTTAAATAAATATAAAGTTAAAAAAATATACATTCAAAAAACATAAAAGCTATTTTTTATTATAAAAATAATTCGTCAGGATGAATCAGTTGATTCAGGTTGTCTTTCCATTTTGGGGCGAGCAATGCTAAACCGCATTGATAAGACGCATTGACCCATCCAAAACCTTCTTTGGCGATGTAATCAAACTCGGTTCCAACGTTACCATACTCTGCAAATACTTTATGAGAACTGATTTCTAAATCGAATTTTTCTGGAATAGTGCCGTTATAATCCACAGCATTGATGGTAATCAACCATAACCAGCGGTACACCATTTCCTGCAATTTGGATTCGAATCCGTAATTCTTTAGTCCTTCCCACAAAAGCATTTGATGAGGCGCCCAACCAAAAGGATAATCCCATTGCCGTTGGGGAGCTTCGGGGTTTACATTGGCCACGGACTCAGCTGTACTTCCAGCGATACCTCCAGCCATTACAAACTTAGGCAACGCTTTTTCTATCAATTTTAAAGCCTGATCTTGAGAACATAAGCCTGCCCATAACGGAAAAAAAGTGGTTGCCGCTTCAAAAGGAAAGAACTTCTGATGCACAAAGTCATAGTCAAAATACATTCCTTCTGTTTCATTCCAACAGTACTTATCGATTAATGCCTTTCGTGTTTTGGCCTTATCGAGCCATTCTTCTGCTGCATACGTTTTATTTTGAGACACAAAAGCATTGTCAAAATAGGTCGCAATAAAATAGGCGATATCTGTTTCATATTTATACAAAAAGCTATTGATATCAACCGAATTCAAGTTGGCGCACGAATTAATCAATCGGTTGGTGGTATCATGACCACTTTCTCGCATGCTGCGATCATGCACAAAATACTCATCCAAATCAGCATTGACAATGCTTCGTTCTAAATACTTTTTTTCAAATTCTCTTAAAGGAAGTTCCATTTTTTGGGCAAAAGGTTCCAAAACTTCATCAAAATGTCCTGGTTCTACTTCAAAAGGCATTCCTATACCATCCGCTTTGTAACGGCTCAGGCCAGTTGGCGTTAAACGCTCGCCCATAACCATCCAAACCGAATGGTATTCTTCAATTACTGTTTCTAAATGACTTGCCAACCAAGATACAGCTGGTTTTTCATAATCTACTATGGCTCGAAGCAACGAAGAATACAAAGGAGGTTGTGTTCTGGTCAGATAATAACTTCTATTGGCATTTAAAATTTTACCGTAATGTTCTATTTGATACTTAAAATTGGTTGCAATGTCTTTGGCCAAATCTAATTTTCCGTCTTCTAATAAACCCAACCCAATAAAGTAGCTATCCCAGCCGTACATTTCGTTGAATCGTCCACCAGGAACTACAAAAGGAACGCCATTTATGCCGTTTTCATCTTGAGAAGTAGCCAAAGCCAAAAGCCCTGGTTTGGTATTTAGCGTCTCGACATAATCCATCGTATAATTTTCAGGTAAAATCGCTACTTTGAAATTGCCCCATTCTTTTTCTAAGGCCAAAAAATAGGCAACACCTTGTGTATCTTTTGCCGACACATAAAGAGTAGGAACCGCATTGGTTGTTTTCTCATCTGCCAAAATTTGCTGCAAGCCTTTGCTATCGATAGACCGCGTAAGTTCGTCCCAATAAGACGTTCTGATTTTTCTTGAAATTCGGTCAACAGGTAGTTCCTGAATTCGGTCAAGATCAATTTCACCATACATAGCATCTTGCGCTCTCAAATCTGCTAATTCTTGCAAAAGATTTGATAAATGATAGGTTCCTTCAATTACGAATTGCTCTTTTGTACTACTATCATTCAAAACAAATCGCTTAGGACCTTTATCGTCTTTCGTTATTTTTTTGTCTTGATCCGTATCTTCTTGCAGCAGTAATTGCTCAAAAACGGCATTGATTTCCACGGCTATTTTCATCGGGTCGTCGTTAATTTTTTTAATATAAAAAAGGAAAACAAAAGCAACAACATCGGAATCAAGGTGTAATAAAAAGCATTTTCGGGGCCTTCATTTTTAAACAAATACCCAATAATCCTTGACCCTAAAGTACCTCCTAAGGCTGAAAAAACTACAATCAATCCCGTCATTGAACTGTGTAAACTTTTGGGAAGCGCACTCAACACGACTGAATTCAACAAAGGATAAATAGGTGCGATGAACAAGCCCACTAATGGAAAAGCAAATCCTATCAATGGAATATCGGATAATGAAGTAATCGTTTTGACTTCGAGGCCAACCGCTTTGGGTAATACAAAAATCACAATCAACATTGCTATGATAATACAAGCACTTAAAATCCAAATCCAATTGATTTTTTTGGTTAAAAAACCAGCGGCCAATCTTCCTACTGCTAAAGAAATAGCCAGAATACTAGCCATCATAATGCTAATATTTTCTGTCAAATGCAGCACTTTGCTATTAAAAGTGGGCAACCAAGACATAATACCTTGTTCTATCATGACAAACAAAAAAGCACTAATTACAAAAACCACCGTTAGTAATTTGGCCATTAATTGGAACATTTGCTTAAAATCATCGAGTAGATTGACTCCTTGGACCTCCACTTGACTTTCAAATTTCACCAAAAACAAAAACGCAAAGGAGACTCCCGAAATTCCAGCCAATAACCAATACACATTGAGCCAAGCATCGGGATTGGTTTCCGAATTAAACGCGGGAAATAAGAAATAAGCTAACGCAATTCCTATCATAAAAACCCCTTCTATACTGCTCATCAAACTGTTATGTTCTTGCTGATTTTCGGTTATCGTACCGATAAGAGAATAAACCGATACCTTAATCAAAGCAAAAGAAACACCAACCGTAGCAAAGAGTAACTTTGCAGTGGCAAAAGAGTTGCCAAAATACATTGTTATACAAGCCACATATACCAATCCTAAACCAATGAGCATTGCTCTTTTATAACCAATTCTTGGTAAAAATGAAGCAACCAAGAAAGATACGATAGCAATAGGTAAATCTTTGAACGCTTCTAATATACTTGCTTCTAATTCATCTACACCATAGTTCCTTTGTGCTTTGAGAATCACGATTCCTACACTATTAAGCAAAATAGCAAAAACAAAGTAATTGAGATACATTGCCCATTTGATGGCGTTTTTTTTCATTTTTGATTTGGTTATTTAATTATTCAAATAGCTTACAATATCTACATCATTGGGCAGTCCTCCCAGATGCTGCAACTTTAATACAGCGAGTTTTTGAGCTATCAAAAGGGTTTCTTCGAAGCTTTTTTGTTGTAGTTGTGCATACAAAAAACCTGTCCAGAAAGCATCTCCAGCTCCTGTAGCATCTTTTATGTCGGCCACAGGTAATGCAGCTTGATGTATTTTTCCGTGCATCTTATCCGATAAAATCACTCCCTCTTTTCCTTTGGTCAAACATATGGTTACGGCACCTAATTCATGAAAATAATCCAAAATGAAAGACTCGGATTTGGTTTCACCAAAATAACGATAGCAATCGTCTTCACTAATTTTTAGCATAGGTTGCGTTGCCATATAAAGAGTAATTATCTTTTTTGCTTCCTCTAGATCAGGCCAAATGCGTTCCGAGAAATTAAGATCGATACTGGTTTTAACGCCTAACTGTGCCGCTAGTTGAGCACTTTCTATAATGGTGGTTTGTGCAGGATTTTTACTTAATCCAAAGCAAGTGGTATGGAAAATTTTGGCTTGTTGTAAAAATGCAGTTGGAATTTGTTCTGGTTCAATTAAAAAATCAGCCGTGCGATACGGAATAAAATCTGGGGTTGCTGTTGATTTAGAAACCAAAATTATAGAGGTTGATGTGTCCTGTTTTTGACTTAATTGCGATGTTATTACATTGGCTTTTTGCAAACTTTCTATCATAAAATCGCCCAAACCATCCGCTCCACAGCTAGCTACAAGTGCTGACCGCAGTCCAAGTTTGGCAGCATTTATGGCGACATTTGTTGGCGAGCCACCCAAAAACCTTGCGTAAGAAGTTGTTTCCGCAAGAGTAGCATTGGTTTGTTGCCCAATACAATCTATAAGAATCTCGCCGGCACATATAATGTCTATCGTTTTTTCCAAAATTAAAGTAAGAGTTTAAAATTAGTATGTAAACTTTGATGTAAAAGAACGGCGCCTGCGGCACTCCAAGCGCAAAATGGTACTCCGTTTGGGGCTTTTGTTGCTGTGTTGAAGTTCTCGTAAAAACTAAAATCGGCTTGAGCGTTGGCATCATTTATGGCTTGCAAAAGTTGTGTGGCGTTTCCCTTTTCGTTTTTAGATAATAAGGCTAATCCAAAGAAACCATTGACCATTGGCCAACTACCGCCGTTATGAAATTCGTTGGGATAGTTTCGAAATTCATATTTGCAATTGTTTTTGAGCAAATACCAATCGGGGTCGGTTTCGTGAATGGGTGGCCAGAAGGCGGGCAACAACCCCAAAGGGCGTTCTTGTTGTAAGGTTGTGGCATAGTCCACAATGTTTTTTTGAAAATCGGCTGGACCAATATCTAAAAGTAAGGCTAATGAATTGGCAAAACCATCAAACTGACTTTTATAACCAGCTGGGGAAAAGCTACAAGGCATGTAATTTTTTATATCACATGTCTTGTAAGCTCTTTCGTGGTATTTCTCCCCGCCAGAATTAGGACAAAAATTTTGGATAATATGTGTTTCTATTTGGGCAATTTTTTGGGCAATTGTTTCTTCTTCCACAAAATGATTAAAACTTTTTAGTGCCCAAATACGAAGTAATTGATCATACAAAACATAACCATCTGTGATATACTCATCGGCCCAATTACCAGACAACGGAACGTAAAGCAGGCCTCTATTATTGAACTCCCAGGCGTCTAATAGTTTAAAGCATTTATCTATTTTACAGGCGTGTTTTGCTAAAAAAGAAACATCATTAGTAGTATAAGCATACTGACAAACACCTATGATAAACCAAGTAACGGCATCTACACGTCCGGCTAATCCGCCGTAACTTACTTCAACCGTATCGTTATCATACTGAACATTAGAAGGAATAGTACCAATACTATGCTGTGAATTAGCTAGTGTTTCTAATGTTTTTTTGAAGGTTGCTATTAAGTTGGCATCCCCTGAGGCTAAGGCTGCCAATCCGCAAATCACTCCATCTCGCGCCCAAACTCGTTTGTAATTGGAAATGTTTTGCGCACTAGCCAAAAAACCTTGCTCTGAGGAACATCTTTGGAGTAATTCTATAGCTTTTGAATAAGAAATATTACTTGTCATTTGATATAAATTGCGTTGCTTTTTTTTTGCGTGAGGGATTGAAGCTGTCTACCGAAGTAGCGCGTAAAGCCCGACCGCTTGTAGCAAAGGGGGCAACTAGCACGCTCCGATAAAAGCCCCCTTTGCTAGAAGTGGTCACGCCCTAATTGGTATTTAAAATTGTGGGGCGTTTTGTGGTTATCAATAACGTACAAAGTGCACTACACAAGAGCAGTACACCTGCAAAAGTGATGGCGAGTCGCGCGTCGTTGTGTAAAAAATGTTTGAGAATGTATCCGAAAGTGACGTTTTGAATAATCATTGGAATCACAATCATCATATTAATGATGCCCATATAAACGCCATAGCGCTCTTTTGGGATTTCGTTAACGACCATTAAATAAGGAATTCCCATCATACTCGCCCACCCGATTCCAAAACCAATAATTATGGCAAAAAATAAATATTGATTTTGTGTATTTGCAAAAATCAAAAAAGATAATCCAGCTAAAATTAGACATACAAAATGCACCATTTTTGGGCTATGTCTTTTGGCTAACTTTGCTAAATAAAATGCAACTGAAAAAGTAATTACAAAACCAAAAGCTCCAATCAATCCATTCCATTCTACTGCTTTCTCATAAAGTGTTTTATTTTTAGGTGTAGTATCCCAAACAGAAAGCGCTATACTTTTAGCATTATTTTGCCAATAACACATTAAAGCATACCATTGAAATAGATAAACTAAAAATAGTTGCCACATTACTTTGGGCATTTCTAAAACTGCTTTATAAATATCTATAAAAGGAGAAAAAATATTTAAAGGTTCTGCTTTTAACTTCTGTAATTCCTGTTGTGTTGGCGGTATTTCTGGTGTAGTTTTCATGCTCCACCAAATAGATGTAATTGATAAAATAGAGCCTAGAAAAAAGGAAGCATAAATCCAATTTGGTAAGGAACCTGTATAACCAACAAAAACTATGGGAAAAAGAAAAAGTGATATATATGATAAAAATTGTCCAAAACCTGTAAAAAAACTTTGAGCTTGAAAACCTGTGGGTTGTTGATCTTCATCTAAAGTATCTGCAACAAAAGCTCTATATGGCTCCATCGCCGTATTATTACCAACGTCCAAAAGTAAAAGCAATCCTGCAGCCATCCATAATGAACTGCTAAATGGATATAAAAATAAAGCTAAACTACAAATTATTGCACCAATAAAGAAATAAGGTTTTCTTCGGCCCCATCTCGGGTGCCATGTTTTATCGCTCATTGCTCCAATAATAGGCTGAATCAACAATCCAGTCAATGGACCTGCTATGTTTAATAAAGGAATTTGATCTGGGTTAGCACCTAAAAAATCATAAATAGGATTCACGGCACTTTGTTGCAATCCGAAACTGTATTGAATACCAAAAAAACCAACATTCATGTTTATTATTTGCCAAAAATTGAGTTTTAGTTTTATCGCCATAAGTAATGCATCGGTTAGGTTAGTTATAATTTGCTCAAGTAGTATTTAGGAGCAGTAATCAAAAGGCTTCTTTGCTGTCATCGTCCCGCCATCCGCTATATCTTTGCTTTTTTAAAGAAAAAAAGCAAAGGATGTCGCTGCTGTCGGGGCTAAAGAGAAAGATGGTTTACCTTTTGGTTGTCACTTCTAGCTCGAAATCAAATTATAAAACCTAAATTTAATCGTAATCTATCAATAGGACACTGATTTAAAATAAAAAACGTTTTCGGAACTACCGAAAACGTTTTCGAACACGTTGATTTTTAGTGGAAATGGGACTAAAAACAAAATACTAACTATGTTTTATTCCAAAGCATATTTTTCGGATAAATAATCATTTCTTTCATTATGCGAAAAAATAAAATTTTCTTTCCCTCCAAATAACAATAACACTTCCTCCTTTTCTAACTTAGTTTCTTTACTTGAAAGCATAGCTTTATAAGAAGAAAACTTAAAAGTTCTAAAGTCTACTTCTAAATGGTGTGTTGGATTCAAATGAACATAAATTATTAACTGTCTCAAATAGATTTCGTCATTCAACTTAATTCTTTTAAAATGCTTTTCAAAAAGACTACCCGTTCTGTTAAATTGTTTATTGAATGCTTTGGCATAAGAATTAAAAAAATTAGAAAAAGATTGAGACACTAATCCCTCCTCAGCCTTTAACTGAACTACCAAATGAAAATGATTATCCATTAAACAATAAGCTAAAATTGAAATTTTGTCTAATAAATATTTTGAAAGTTGTCTTAAAAAGAAATTCTTGTTTTCATCATTCTCAAAAATTATACAACCATTTACTCCTCTATTGTAGATATGATAGTAACATTCTTTTTCTAAAACTTCTAATTTCATATTCTTT
>CAUPCW010000010.1:0-49840 GCA_963509895.1 uncultured Flavobacterium sp. | reverse complement strand
TTCCTGCTGTACATTACAACTCCTCGCGATTAGAGTAGTTTTTCTAAGGCATAAAAGGAGCTTCCGTTGGTCGCTCTTTTCTACCAAGAAAAACAAACTCAAATCACTCCGGGGTTTTCATTCCCATCAGGGCTAAAAAAAATGAAACATCTAATCACCATAACAGGACCCACCGCTATTGGCAAAACCGCTTTGAGTATTCAACTTGCGCAGCACTATAATTGCGAAATTATTTCTTGCGACAGCAGGCAATTTTTCAAAGAAATGACCATAGGCACAGCCGTACCTAGCATTGAAGAATTAAAAGCTGCCAAACATCATTTTATACAAAACAAATCCATATTTGAGAATTATACCGTTGGAGATTACGAAAAAGAAGCGCTATCTAAAATCAGCGAACTGTTTCAAACCAATGATTATGTGGTGTTAATTGGAGGTTCAGGCTTATATGTCGATGCTGTTTTAAAAGGTTTTGATGCTTTTCCAGACATAGAGCCAAACGTAAGAGCCACAATTCAATCTCATTATGAAACTGATGGAATAAGCTATCTACAAAACCAATTCAAGACGTTAGACCCTATTTATTATGAAAAAATAAGCAATGAAAATCCTCAAACACTACTCAATCCACAACGAATGATGCGCTTTGTAGAAGTTTGTGTAGGCGCAGGAAAACCTTATTCTTCATTTTTAAACCAACAAAAAAACAATAGAAATTTTAACCCAATTCTTATTGGTCTTGAAGCAGAAAGAGCAATCATCTACGACAGAATTAATCAAAGAGTAGACATAATGATTCAACAGGGCTTAGTAGAAGAAGCACAAAATTTACATCCTCACAAATCGTTAAATGCTTTACAAACTGTAGGGTATCGTGAACTGTTTAGTCATTTTGATGGAGAATGGGATTTAGCTTTTGCTGTTGAAGAGATTAAAAAAAATACCCGCCGTTTTTCGAAAAGACAACTTACTTGGTTCAAACGAAAAGAAAACACGCAATGGTTTGATTATTTATCAGATAGAAAAGAAATTATAAAATATATTGATTCAAAAATAACATAAAACAAAATATCCTAATGCTGGCTCTTTAGCCCCGACAGAAGGGATAAACCTTGTGCGCCGGGGTTCGGGGCACAAGTTTAGGAATGATGGCGGGTACGATGTGTACTGAAAATGCCTGGTGATTCGCTCCTGATTTTTTAAAATACTCTTTATTTATATCTTAACCTCTTTTTTTAAATGCCTATATCTCCAAATTTTACTTCGATTCTTTCTAAAGAATGGGACATCAATTTTACACAATGCGCACCCAATGGTTTTTTGAAATATACAGAATTATGTAATTTATTGCAATTAACCGCTGCGGCACACTCAGAACTTGGGGGCATCAGTTTTGCAGACATGCAAGAATTTCATCAAGCTTGGGTGTTGAGCAGAATGCGCGTAGAAATTGAGGCTTTGCCAAAATGGGGCGACACGGTTACGGTGACTACTTGGATTAACTCACTGGAAAACTCACGTTCGGTAAGAGCTTTGGAAGTACATGTAAATGGAAAAAAAATAGTGGGCTCTGAAACATTTTGGGCGGTTTTTAACACCCAAAAACGTCGTCCCGAAGCTTTGGCCTTACCTTATGAACATTTTGAATTGTATCCTGAAAGGAAGGCAACTGCAAGCAGTTTCTCTAAAATAGACATTCATCACGAAAAAGAAACTTTGTTTAAAAAGACGGTCTGCCTCTCGGACTTAGACATTGTAAATCATGTCAATAATGTCAAATATCTAGAATGGTGTTTGGATTTGGTTGACCCAAAACTATTACTGAAACAAGAAATAGCGACTTTTGAAATGAATTTTTTAAAAGAATTATCACTAAATGATACCGTTCAAATTCATGAAAATATAGAACAAGAAGCCTCTGTTTTTTCGATTACAAAAGAAGACAAAACGTGCTTTGCTCTGCAATTACATTTTAGATAAAATAAAAAAAAGCTTCGAAAATTTCGAAGCTTTTTTGATTATTATGCTGTAGTATTTGTTTTTACTACTAGTCTAAATCCTTCACCATGTATGTTTAAAATCTCAACATCCTCGTCTGGTTTTAGGTATTTTCTCAATTTTGCGATGTAAACATCCATACTTCTTGAGGTGAAATAATTGTCGTCTCTCCAAATTTTAGTTAAGGCTAATTCTCTTGGCATCAGGTCATTTTCATGTAGAATTAACATTTTAAGCAATTCGTTTTCTTTTGGAGATAATTTGATTGGCTCATCATTTTGAAAAGTCAAAAATCTCAATTTAGAGTTCAAATGAAACTTACCGATATTGAATTCGAATTGCACTTGATCCGTTTTCACTTCAGAAGATTTTCTTTGAATGATGGCTTTGATTTTCATCAACAACACTTCAGAGTCAAAAGGTTTGTTTAGATAATCATCCGCACCCGCTTTGTAGCCTTTCATTACATCTTCTTTCATCGTTTTTGCGGTTAAGAAAATAATTGGTACTTCGCTGTTTTTCTCACGAATTTCTTTGGCTAGCGTATATCCGTCTTTGTAAGGCATCATTACATCTAAGATACAAAGGTCATAATTGTCTTTCTTAAATTTTTCAAAGCCTTCCATTCCGTTTTTGGCTAAAACTACTTCAAAGTCGTTTAGCATCAAATAATCTTTTAAAACCGCTCCAAAATTCAAATCGTCTTCTACTAGTAGAATCTTTTTATTTACATTTTCCATTAGCTAATTTATTAGTGGTATTTTAATAATAAAGGTGCTTCCTTTACCCTTTTCGCTTTCTACGTATACTTGACCGTTATGGTCTTCAACTATTTGTTTTACATAAGCTAAACCGAGACCATGTCCTTTAACGTTATGCAAATCTCCTGTGTGTTCTCTATAAAATTTTTCGAACACCCTTTTTTGAGCAATTTTACTCATTCCAAGTCCATTATCTCTTACTTTAATCAAAAGCATGTCCTTGATATTCTCAGTGAAAATTTCAATTTTAGGAACACCAGGTGTATATTTTATGGCATTTTCTAAAATGTTCACAATTACATTTGTAAAATGAAAATCATTCAATAAGACAGTAGTTCTTGAAGCATCAAAATGCAAATCGATTGTTCCTCCTCTATCCTCAAGGATCAAATTCACGTGCTCTATTGCATCTTCAATCACTTCCTGAGCATCGATTGTTTCTTTAATAATGTCTAATTCTTTCTTTTCTAACTTTGAAATCCTTAGCACATTTTCTACTTGTGCATGCATTCTTTTATTTTCCTCTCGAATCATTTCGAGGTATTTAAAGACTTTGTCCTTATCATCAATAATTTTAGGATTACGTATTGCATCTAAGGCTAAATTTATGGTAGCAATAGGTGTTTTGAACTCATGAGTCATATTGTTGATAAAATCCGTTTTAATCTCAGAAATCTGGCGTTGCCTAATTAATTGATTTAAAGCAGAAGTGTATGCAATTAAAATAATCAGTGTAAATATGATAGACAAAACCGTTATACTAACCAATTCAGACAACAAAAATTTCTTTTTGTATGGAAAAGTAACTAGTAATTTATACTTTTCAACACCTTCATTATCTGTAAAAATAGGCGTTGAATAAGTAGCGTCTTTATCATAGCTAAAATTTTCAGAACGTATTTTTGTTGCTAAACCATTGCTGTAAACCCCAAACTCAAAATGAGTATTTACACCATTTTCATCTAATTCTTTTTTTATCAATTTATAAAGAACGTCATTGGATACTCTTTCTTGTATTGGCATAGCCGAAGCTACATCTTTATATGAAATTTCAAACTGTGCATTGTCCAGAATATCTAAATTTCCTGATTTTTCTATTTTTACATCAGGTATCAAACTTTTCTGATATCCTGAATTGTCAATACTATTGTTATTATAAATCTCAGTAGTTCGTTTAGAATTAAAATTTTTAAATTTTAAATCCTCTTTTTTACCGTTAGAGAATGTTGGATCTATTTTATAATCTTCAGAGATAATACTATTAGAATAAACAATGGTTTTATTGGTTTTCTTATTTTTTTGAACCAAAGTGAACTCCATTATATCCTCTCGTTGAGGAATTCTACCGGTACTATCTTTTAACTTGTTATATCTATCATAAAAATTATAAGCTTCTTGCTTTTCAAGCTTTTCAGCTACATTCCCTATAACTTGTTTAACATGAAATTTGAATTGTTCATCGTTATTGTTAAAAGAGGAATTAAACCAATAAACCTGCACAAGAATTATACCAATAAGGGATAGACTCATTAACAGCACCAATAATCTAAAAAACATCCTATTCATGCCACAAAATTAACATTTTAACAATATAATAAATAATGCATTAACCAAATATTAACATTATATGGCCAAATTGTTTTTTCTATAAAATTTTAAGAATTTTAACAATTTGTGATTTTGTCATATTAAAATCAATGTTTTCAATTACAAAATCACTTTTAGCGATACGCTGAGCATCTGTCCATTGCGAATTCATTCGTTGAAGCACCTGTTCTTTTGTTGTAGTATCACGACCAATCACTCGCTCAATCCTAATGGATTCTGGAGCTGTAACCGTGATGATTTTATCGCATTTTTGATCACCACCACTCTCAAACAGAATCGCAGCTTCGTAAATGATAAAAGGAAACTGTTGATGAGTAGATAGCCAAGTTTTGAAATGTTTAGCTACTGCAGGATGTACAATTGCATTGAGTTGTTTCAATTTTTCTTGATCTGCAAATACTATTGTTGCTAATTTTTGTCGAACTAAAGTGGTGTCCTCAAAAACTGCATCCCCAAATATTTTTCTGATATCTGAAAGGATGGTTTCAGATTGCATGACTTCTTTGGCTGCATCATCAGCAATATAAACAGGAACACCTAGTTCTTTAAAACAATTAGCTACTGTAGTTTTTCCACTACCAATACCTCCTGTTAAACCGATAATTTTAGTCATTATATTTTAAAAAATAATTCAGGAAAAGCTTCTTGTGGTTTTTGATTCAAAAGAATAACTTTAATGAAGGATACTAAAAAACCTGTTCCATATCCCCAAAATTGTTTCCAAACCGCGACCATAGAAAGATATCCAATTTTTAAATTCTTATTTTGAATGGAAGAAGTTATAAAAATTATGATAAAATAAAGAAAATACAATTGCAATAAGAAATCAAAATTTTGGCTAAACAAATACATAAATACAGAGAAGACCAACCCTATGATAAAAAAACTAGGGAAAAAGAAAGTCAATTTATTGTATTTAGGATACCAACTGTTCAAAATAGGCCTTGCTTTTCCAAACTTATTGACTTGAATGGAAAATTTATCCCAATCAATACGTCGTTTATGATATACATAAGCATTAGGAATTAATTTGGTTTCAAAACCCAATTCCCATAAACGGATAGACAAATCCGGGTCTTCACCGGGATGTATGTTGCCGAATCCTTTTGAAATTTCGAAAGCTTTACGCGACAATCCCATATTAAAGCTTCGAGGTTGGAATTTTCCAATTTTCTCTGAACCGCCTCGAATTCCACCTGTAGTTAAGAAAGAAGTCATGGCGAAATTAATAGCTTTTTGAATATCTGAAAAACTATCTAATGCTTTATCTGGTCCTCCAAAACAATCTACATAAGCAGCATTGAGTGAAGCTTCTACTTCTATCAAATAATTAGCAGGAATGATACAATCCGAATCGAAAATAATAAAATAATTTCCTCTTGCTTTTTCCATACCGAAATTTCTTGAATCTCCTGGTCCCGAATTGGGTTTGAAATAATAAGATATATTCAATTTATCGGCATACTTTTCTAGTACTTCTTGGCATTTGATTGTAGATCCATCTTCAACAATAACTATTTCGTATACATCATGATACTGCATTTGTGACAAACTCATCAAAAGTTCGTCCACTTCATCCGGTCGGTTATATACTGGAATTATTAAAGAAAAAAACATAGAAAAAAAGTGGTATTAAAATTAATGTTGTTCCTAATTTAAGCTGCAAAGATACTATTTATTCAAACATTTCCATTATTTCCTGGCTTACACCTACATTAGAAAAACCTCCGTCATGCATCAAATTTTGCAACGTAACTTTTCGAGTCAAATCTGAAAACAAAGTAATCGTATAATTAGCACAATCTAATGCAGAAGCATTTCCTAAAGGTGACATCTTTTCTGAATATGTAATAAATCCTTTAAAGCCTTTTACCCCATGACCTGCTTTGGTAGCCGTTGGGGATTGTGAAATGGTATTTACTCTTACTTTTGATTTTTTACCAAAAAAGTATCCAAAACTTCTTGCAATAGACTCCAAAAAGGCTTTATTATCTGCCATATCATTATAATCTGGAAAAACGCGTTGCGCTGCCATATAGGACAAAGCTACAATACTTCCCCACTCATTCATAGCTTCTTTATGATATAAAACTTGGAGTACTTTATGAAAAGAAACTGCTGAAACATTCCATCCTTTTTCGGTAAAATCATAATTTTGATTGGTGTAATGATTGCCTTTGCGCACATTTACAGACATCCCTATAGAATGCAGTACAAAATCGATTTTCCCTCCAAGAATTACCATGGCTTGATCCACCAAATTTTCTAAATCAGAAACCGATGTAGCATCTGCAGGAATTACTGTTGCTCCAGTTTTCAAAGCGAGATCATCAATATTTCCCAATCGAATAGAAGCAGGAGCGTTAGTCAATACAAAAATCCCTCCTTCTTCATGAACACGTTCAGCGGTCTTCCAAGCAATAGAATTTTCATCTAAAGCCCCAAAAATAATTCCTTTTTTCCCTTTTAATAAATTATACATGGTATCAATTTTACATATAAAAAAAACACCTTATTCAATATTTTATTATAAATAAAACAAAAATAAGGTGTTTTCAATTTTTCTTTGTGTTACACTATACTTGGCACATTTACCAACTCGTTAGCATCCGCTTGATAATCTACACCATCAAATTCGAAACCAAAAAGATTATAGAAATCATGACGGTATCCTGCAAGATCTCCAATTTCGGCTAGATTTTCGGTAGTAGCCTCAGGCCACAACTTAGCTACTAATTCCTGAACATCTTCTCTCATTTCCCAGTCATCAATACGAATACGTCCCGTTTCATCAGTGGCAATACCTTTATCTGTATACAAACGTTCGCTATACAAACGCTGAATTTGCTCAATACAACCTTCATGAATTCCTTTTTCTTTCATGATTTTGTACAATAATGAAATATATAACGGAATTACCGGAATAGCAGAGCTTGCTTGAGTTACCAACGCTTTATTTACAGATACAAACGCTTTTCCTTTAACATCTTTCAAACTTTCTGTAATTGTAAATGCTGTCGCTTCTAGATGATCTTTTGCGCGACCAATAGTTCCTTTTCTGTAAACTGCTTCTGTCAAAGAAGGACCGATATATGAATATGCAACAGTCATCGCTCCATCTGCTAATAAATTATCAGCTTTTAAAGCCTCAATCCACATAGACCAATCTTCACCACCCATAACGGCCACAGTATTTTCAATATCATCACCTTCACAAGGTTGAATAGAAATTTCAGATACTTTACCAGAGTGAAAATCAACGGTTTTATTAGTATAAACACCTCCAATTGGTTTTAAAGTAGAACGATGCAAGACTCCTGTTACTGGATGTTGACGAACCGGAGAAGCTAAGCTATAAATAACCAAATCAACTTGACCCAAATCTTTTTTAATTAAGTCTAATGTTTGTTGTTTCACTTCATTTGAAAAGGCATCACCATTGATACTTTTGGCATATAAACCTGCTTTGTGTGCTTCTTTTTCAAAAGCAGCAGAATTGTACCAACCAGGTGAACCTGTCTTTCCTTCAGTAGCAGGTTTTTCGAAGAAGACACCAATAGTTGCAGCATTCGATCCGAAAGCACTAGTAATTCTTGAAGCTAAACCAAAACCAGTAGAAGCACCAATTACAAGAACTTTTTTAGCTCCAGCAATCGTTCCTTTTGATTTGATGTATTCGATTTGATTTTTTACATTTTGCTCGCATCCATCAGGGTGAGATGTCAAACAAATAAATCCTCTCATTCTTGGTTCTATAATCATAGTATTGAAATTTATTTTTTATAAAAATAAAAAAGCTATTAGTTTTTTTATTGAATATTGGTCTCTTTTTTAATCAACAAATATAGCCCATTTTTTTAGTTCAGCAAGGCTTTGGCGTGATTTAAGGCAGATTCAGAAACAACAGTTCCAGACAACATTTGAGCGATTTCAAGCACTCTTTCGTCCTCTGTCAACAACTTCAATTCAGAAGTAGTTAACTCACCAACAGTAGTTTTAGCTACTTTAAAATGTGAATCCCCCTTGGCGGCAATTTGTGGTAAATGGGTAATGGCAAAAACTTGCATATTGGCACTCATTTGTTTCATAATCTCTCCCATTCGAATAGCAATTTCGCCTGAAACGCCTGTGTCAATCTCATCAAAAATCAAAGTAGGCAATTTAGAATACTGTGCCAAAATAGCTTTTACAGCCAACATAATTCTTGACATTTCTCCACCAGAAGCCACTTTTTTTAGCAATCCAAAATCTCCTCCTTTGTTTGCTGAAAATAAAAATTGTAATTCTTCTTTTCCATTAGAAAAATAAGTCGCTACTAATTTTAAATCTATTTTAAAGCGCACATTGGGCATTCCTAATTTATCTAAAATCTGAATCATTTTTTCAGTTAAAACAGGAATCGCTTGCACTCTTTTCTCGTGAATTAGTTGTGCCAAAGCATCTAATTCTTCTTCATTTTTAGTGATAAGCTCATTCAGTTTTTCAATTTCAGATTCGAGGTTGCTAATTGACACTAAAGACTGATCTAACTCGTTTTGAATCGCTAATAATTCTGCTACTGTTTTAACCTGATGCTTTTTTTGCAATGTATAAATCAACTGCAACTTTTGGTTGGTATATTCTAGCTTTTCAGGATCATTTAATAATTGTTCAGCTTGTTGGTTCAACTCCAAGCTAATATCATCAAACTCAATAATGACACTATTAATCCTTTCCAACAATTCTTGATATTTAGAACCAAAAGGAGCGATTCGTTGCAATGCACTTTTAATTTCTTTCAAATGATGTAAAGCACCGATCTCTTCTTCATTGGCAATCAGCAAAGTTTTATCAATAGCCTCTTTTATGGTCTCAACATTATTCAAGCGCTCAAAATCCTCTTCTAATTGTTCTTGCTCACCTTCAATCAATTTGGCAGACCATAATTCTTCTAATAAAAAAGAATGATACTCTTGTTCTTTGAGAGATTCTCCTTGCTTTTTTTGCAATGCAGCCAATTGAGTTTTGCTAGCTCTAAACTTTTTCAAAACCTCCTGGTAAGTAGCAAGTTCATTCTTATTATCAGCAATGGCGTCAATAATCTTGAATTGCACTTCTTCTTCTGACAATTCTTGGGTTTGCTGCTGCGAATGAATATCAATTAAAAACAAGCTTAGCTCTTGCAATTCTTGAAGATTCACAGGACTATCATTAATAAAGGCTCTCGATTTTCCTGATGGCAAAATTTCTCTTCGAATAATAGTTTCTGCTTCGTAATCTAAATCATTGGCCTCAAAAAAAGGCAATAAATTATACTTCGAAATTTCGAAATGAGCTTCAATAACACATTTTTCATCCGCATTTTTTAAAGAAGACAAATCGGCTCTTTTTCCTAAAACAAGTCCCAGTGCCCCTAAGATTATTGATTTACCTGCTCCAGTTTCACCTGTAATTATAGATAATCCATTAGTGAAATCAATAGCTAATTGATCTATTAAAGCGAAATTTTTGATAGAAAGTGACGTTATCATTAAAATGTATTTTGAATAAAGCTACTAATATAAGGCAAAAATAAAGGATTTATTAGTATTTAATTTGACTCCATTTACTAGAATTCATAGGAGAAATTTTGTTTAATGTTTCCACTAAATCAGAAATAGTAATACTAGGGCCTCCGGAATAGATTGAGGCTATTTCATCTGCCTTAGCATCAAAGAAAACACGAGTCAGAAAAGCGTTTGGTCGGGTTTGATTCAGTTTTGAAAGATTTAATATAGCCATTTTTATTTTTTCTTTAGCAGCTTTCAAATCACTACTCATCAAATCCAATCCCTGATGATAATCCGTTAATGCTTGACGATAGGGTGCAAAAGTAGGAGACAATAAATCATTTGTTAAGAAAAATCGATTCTGAATCCCATCAGCCTGACTCCATCCTTTGTAGCCACCTTGTTGTGCTACATTCAAGATATTCTGAGCCGTTTCGAGATGAGCATTTCCTCCAAAAGGTTGAAAAGTATCCAAATTTAAACCCAAAATAACATAACTGTAATAAGCAATAACAGAAACTAAGTTGGATTCAAAAACAGAAGGATTAAAGATTAGGTTTTCAAACTCAACATATCTGAAATTAAAATCTTTATCATTATAGTTGAACACTGGAGAACTATAAGTAGAATTATAAATTAACCTGGAAGATTGTACCTGAATGGTTCCAGTAAATTGATCCGAATTAACTCCCGAAAGCGTAATAAACATTGAACATTTTATCTTCTCGTTTTGCTTTAATGCTTGTCCAGTCCAATCTGTTTTATTAACGAAATCATTTAACGCCAATTCTAAATTCTTAATCAATTGTTGATTGGTATTCGTAACCTTTTGGGCATTTATGACTACTGAACAATTTAATTGCTGAGCATACAAAAAAGTACTATTGAGCAAAACAAAGAGAAAGACTCCTATAAATCTATACATATTCAAAAATATTGTTTGATTAGAAACGGCTAATAAATTGAAAAAGTATACTATTTCAAAACACCTTAGGGTTTATTTAAAATGCGCACAAACTTTATCCATAATATCAATAGCAACTGCAACTTTGGGTTTCAAATCCATAGGTTCTACAGTAAAATTCTTGTCAATAAAGGTAATCTTATTCGTGGATTTACCAAAACCAGCGCCTTCATCTTGTAAAGAATTCAAAACAATTAAATCCAAATTCTTTTTTTGAATTTTAATTTTGGCGTTTTCAATTTCATTTTCTGTTTCTAAAGCAAAGCCTATCAAGAATTGGTGTTGTTTGGAAACACCTAAAGAAGCCAAAATATCTTGAGTCTTCTCCAATTCGATAACAAAATTTTCTGCCGCTTTTTTAATTTTCTGTTCAGCAACATTTTTTGGTCTATAATCAGCAACAGCAGCAGCAGCAATCGCTACATCGACTTGATCGTATAACTCATGACATTTACTATACATTTCTTTAGCAGAAACCACAGGGAATACACTAATCGAAGTATATAGCGGTTTACAATGTGTTGGGCCTGAAATTAAATAAACTTTGGCTCCTAATTCGGCTGCTCTGTTAGCAATATCAAAACCCATTTTCCCGGAAGAATGATTTCCTATAAAACGTACCGGATCGATAGCCTCATAAGTTGGCCCAGCAGTAATCAAAATAGACTTACCACGTAATGGTAATTTCTTCTCGATATCAGCTTCAATAAAAGAAATAATGTTTTCTGGTTCAGCCATTCGGCCCTCGCCTGACAATCCACTTGCTAATTCACCAGTTTCAGCTGGAATCATTACATTTCCAAAGTCATGTAACTTTTGAAAACTATGAAGTGTAGAAGGATGCTTATACATATCCAAATCCATTGCAGGAGCAAAATAAACTGGGCATTTAGAGGAAAGATACACAGCTAGTAGTAAATTATCACAAATGCCATTGGCCATTTTTGACATGGTATTGGCAGTAGCTGGGGCAACAAGCATGATATCAGCCCAAAGTCCCAACTCAACATGGTTATTCCACAATTCTTTAGCGCCCTCTTGTGGAGTTAAAGTATCGTCAATTTCTTTATCAAAAAAAGTAGAGTAAACAGGATTTTTGGATAAAACGGATAATGTTAATGGAGTTACAAAATCCTTAGAAGCAGGTGTCATAATCACTTGGACCTGTGCACCTGCTTTTATAAAAAGTCGTACTAACGAAGCGGTTTTATAGGCTGCAATTCCACCAGAAATTCCTAGTAAAACCTTTTTGCCTTTTAAAACTGACATCAATACTATTATTTGTTAGAATCTCTGTGATAGATTTTTCCATCTAACCACTCTTGTACTGCCAATGCGTGTGGTTTAGGCAATTTTTCGTAAAATTTAGAAACTTCAATTTGTTCCTTATTTTCAAAAACTTCTTCAAGACTATCATTATATGTAGCAAACTCTTCCAATTTCTCAGTCAATTCTTTTTTAATTTCAGAATTGATTTGATTTGCCCTTTTAGCCATAATGGTTATTGCTTCATATACATTACCAGTTGGTTCTTCAATTACAGTTTTATTGTAAGTAATTGTATTTACTGGAGCATTCGTCTTCTTTAAATCCATGACTTTATTTATTTAATAAATTTTTGTAAATCGTTTTCAATTCTAGCCAACATATCATCAGCTTTTTCTTTGTATTCTGTATCAACTTTGTAACGAATTAACGTACTGTGAGCTAATTTTGCCACCTCCAAACGTTCTTCCATCTTCTCTGGAACACTGTTAATTGCCAAGTGATAAGCAGAATCTAATTTATAATACAACGCCTTTTCTTTAAAAGGAGTCCCAGGGTAATCAGCTATAAAGTTATCTAATGCTATTAAAGCTGACTTATAGTCCATAATGGTATTATATCCTATGGCATTCTCGTAGACTTTTTTCTCAATCTTTTCATTCAAACTACGCATGGTCTTGTTAGCCTCAGGTAAATATTCTGAACTAGGATAGCTATCTATAAACGCTTGTAGTTTTTCAATAGCTTTGAATGTATCTACTTGATCCAAACTATATACAGGAGAAAGCATGGAGTAACATTTTGCACCTAAATAAGCCGCTTCTTGCACTTTTTCACTTCTCGGATAATTAGAAGCAAAACTTTCGAATTGATATCCTGCCAAATAATATTGTTTTGTTTTATAATATGCTTGAGAATACATGTAAAACATTTTCTCTGCTTGAGGTTTTCCTCTGTAAGCTGGAGCTATTTGCTCAAAAAGTCGAATGGCTTTAGAATATTTACCCGCATCATATAGCTTTTCAGCTAACTCGTACTTTACCGCAATATCTTCGGATTTCAAGGCTTTTTGATATTCCCCACAAGAACCTAAAGCAAGGGCAAGAAAAAATAATGCAATAACTTTCTTCATTTATTTTTTTACTTTTATTACAATTTAGCACCAAATAGTTATAAATAAAACTCAACTTTGGGTGGCAAATTTAGTTATTAATTTAGCGAATACAAAATATATTTTTTAATTAAAAAAACACTTACTTTTTCTCAATTTTTATTTAGAATTTTTTCACAAACTCTTGAATTTTTTTAGAGAGAGATTCATCTACAGAAACCAATGGCAAACGCACCACGTTTTCAGCTATACCAAGTATTTTAAACACTTCTTTTATACCTGCGGGATTTCCTTGTTCAAAAATCATATCAATACTGTCGGCTATTTTGTATTGAACTTCAAAGGCGGCATCTACTTTTTTATTCAATCCAAGGCGTATCATTTCAGAAAACTCTTTTGGAAAACCTTGACCTATTACTGAAATAACGCCTGCTCCACCCGCCAAAACCATAGGCAACGCAATCATATCATCACCAGAAATAACTAAAAAATCTTTTGGTTTGTGTTGAATAATCTTCATTGCTTGTACCAAATCACCTGCTGCTTCTTTTATTCCAACTATATTTGAAAAATCATTAGCCAAACGAATTACTGTTGATGGCAACATATTACTAGACGTTCTTCCTGGCACATTATACAAAACAACTGGAATTGGAGAAACCTCTGCAATCGCTTTAAAATGTTGATAAATACCTTCTTGAGTAGGCTTATTGTAATAAGGTGAAACTGACAAAATAGCATCAAAAGCAGAAAAATCTCTTGTTTTCAATTCATTTACCACTTGCATCGTATTATTTCCCCCAACTCCTAAAACTAAGGGCAACCTACCATTATTCACCGCAATAACGGTTTTAATAACCAACTCTTTTTCTTCTGCACTCAGGGTAGCATTTTCTGCAGTTGTCCCCATTACTACCAGATATTCTATTCCATTTTCTACTGAAAAGTTTACAATACTTTTTAACGCTTCTACATCTACTGAAAAATCTGATTTGAATGGTGTAACTAATGCAACACCGGTGCCTATTAATGCTTGCATAATGGTATTAAATTTTATTAAATAATTGTAAAACTCGAACAAATTCTTGAACGAATTCTTTGTAATTCATAGTTTGAGTATTAATCAATATAGTATTCAAGCGCTGGTCAACCGAAAAAAAACCTACTTTAAATGTAGCTTTAGATTGTGAAGTAACCCATTGCAAAAGTCCATTATTAGAATCATAATAACTCAACAACACATCGAAAGGATTTTGTATAAAATCTAACACTAATGCCTCTTGAATTTGAATACTCCAATTAATGTGTTCCCAACCAAAAATTGGATAATTACTATCTTCTTTAGCTTTAATAGGGTCTCTAAAAGCAAGAATTGAAATGTTTTTTTCTAAAAAATTATGATCAATTAGTGCTTCTTTTAATGCTACTGTTTGAAAAAAAGAACGCTCATCTACAAGAATTCCAATAGTTTGAACTTTATTATTCGATGTTACTACTCCAGCATTTGACAAGCTGCTTTTTAATTTCTTTTTTAAGAAATATTCTTTAAAATAATTGAAAAACATACTACTTTTACTGGGATTCAAAATTAATTAATAAAGTCGCATTACAAATGGTAAATTTAAAAAAGTATAATGGTGTTTTAAAACTTTTTGTTATATTCTTAACATTTTTTTTAATTCTTTCTTGTGCATCCACACCTCATAAGGTAACTACAATAGAAGGGAAACGTATTCCAGTTACAAACACCTACAATACAACCCCAGAAATAGAAAAATATATTAGTCCCTACAGAGATAATATAGACAAAGATTTAAATTCTGTTTTAGCTTACAGTCCAGAAACATTAGACAAAAGTACTGGAAAATGGCAATCCACTTTAGGGAATTTGATGGCTGATGCCTGTGTAGCCCAAGGCAATACTATTTTGTATGCTCGCGAAAAAAAGAAAATAGATATTTGTATTCTAAATCATGGTGGTATTCGTGCTGCCTTACCCAAAGGTGATGTTACGCCTCGTACGGCATTTCAAATTATGCCTTTCGAAAATAGTTTGGTAGTGATTGCTATGAACGGCGAAACTGTCCTTGACATGATTCGTTATTTCATCAAAACACAAAAAGCACAACCTTTGTCTGGTTTAACTTTTACTATTGACAAAAACAACCAACCGAAAGACATTAAAATACAAGGAAATCCAATAGAAAACTCAAAAATATACTATGTAGCCACCAATGACTACTTGGCTAACGGAGGTGATGATATGACCTTTTTTCAAAAAGGTATACAAACGTATGACTTGAATTACAAATTACGCAACGTGCTTATTGATTATTTCAAGGAAATCAAAACCATTCCCGTTTTAAAAGAGACAAGAATTATAGTAGAATAAGTTCAAAAAAAAGTCTATTAAAAGAAAAGCTTCACCAAAGTTGCTAAAAAAATATAAAAATGAAAAGAAGAGATTTTATTCAAAAAACCGCTGCAAGTTCTGCATTATTAGCGTTACCAAGTTTGCCATTACTAAGTTTTACAAAGCCAGAAATAAAGAAAATAACCATTCTACATACCAATGATGTTCATAGCCACATCGATCCCTTTCCGGCGGATGATCCCCGAAATGCAAATATGGGAGGTGTTTCAAGAAGAGCTGCTTTGATCGAATCGATACGAAAAGAAAATCCAAATGTTTTATTATTAGACGCAGGTGATGTCTTTCAAGGAACGCCTTATTTTAATTACTATGGCGGAGAATTAGAGTTAAAATTAATGAGCATGATGCAATATGATCTTGCCACATTAGGCAATCATGACTTCGATAACGGCATCGAGGGATTTTATTCTCAATTACCTCATGCAAATTTTGATTTCGTTTCAGCCAATTATGATTTCAAAAACACTGCACTTGACACCCACATCAAACCTTACAAAATCTTTCATAAAGACGGAATCAAAATTGGTGTATTTGGATTAGGAATCGAATTGCAAGGCTTGGTAGACAAAAAGAACTACAAAGAAACAGTTTACCGCGATCCAATAGAAATTGCTCAAGACATGACTCGCATCCTAAAGAAAGATGAAAAATGTGACTTAGTAATTTGTTTATCTCACCTTGGTTATGATTACAAAAAAAGTGACGAAAACAAAGTGTCAGATTTGAAATTAGCCCAAAAAACACAAGACATTGATTTGATTATTGGTGGTCATACCCATACCTTTTTAGACAAACCAACTGTAGTAAAAAATGCAGCAGGCCAAGAAGTTTTAGTCAATCAAGTCGGTTGCTACGGCATTCATCTCGGAAGAATCGATTTCTATTTTGATAACAATAAACAAAACACTGCCAAAGGAAAAACTATCGTGGTTTAAAAAAAAACCAATTTTTAATCGGTTACGATAATTAAAATAAGTAAGATAACTTTATTAATAGTAATAAGGCGGATTAATCTTAAAATCTGCCTTATTTTAATCTTCAACTTTCACAAATTCTTCTTTTTTATTCCTCTCCAAAAAGTACTGCATCATTAAATAGTAACCCAAAACCTGCGACAGATTCCCACCAATTCTTAAAAAAGTAAGCTTTATAAAATAATTATTTAGCAAGAACGACAAATCTGAAATAAAAACACTCAGGCAAAAAAGCACTAAATACATGCTGCTCTTTTGATGTGTTTTTACAAAATTAGCAAACGACAAAATAAACATTACAACAAAAACAATACTGTAAATAATATATAGAATAAAATTCACGTCGGTATTTTTCAAATCTAAAGACAATATTATATATACAAAAACACTCAAAAACCCCATCAACACCACTAATTTAAGGAACTCGGTTTGACTCCAATCTTTTTCCTTAACATCCAACCACGACAATCCTAGGAAAATCAAATTTATACCTAAAAAAAGTGCGATAGGAATAATTTCGGTATACGACTTAACAAAGAGATAATAGGTTTCTCCAAAAAAAGATAATACAAGAACACTTGCTACTACTAGATTAAACTTTGAATGTTGAATAAAAAAAATAAGTGCTACTACCAAAACAATAGCGCCTTTTAAATAGAGTATACTCTCACTCAAACGAAATACACTTAATACACCTACCATTGAACACAAAACGAAATACAATACAACTAACAACCTATCAACCTTCATAGAGCATATTTTTAAAATCATCCTCAGACAAAATTGGAATACCCAGTTTTGTAGCTTTTTCTAATTTGGAAGGTCCCATATTGTCTCCCGCCACCACATAATCTGTTTTAGACGAAATTGAACTTCCTACTTTACCTCCATTATCTTCAATAGTTTTCTTTAAGTCATCTCTAGAAAATTGTTCAAAAACACCTGAAACCACAAATATCTTCCCTAAGAATATTGTAGTCGCATTAGGATTCACTTTTTCAACTATTTCCAATTGAATGCCGTGTAATCTCAATCGTTCAATAATCGCTCTGTTTTCTTCATTTGCAAAAAATTCGATTACGCTTTTAGCAATACGTTCACCAATTTCATCCACCAAAATCAAATCTTCAAGAGTAGCTTGTTCCAAAGCCGTAATAGTTTTATAATGCTTGGCCAATTTTTTGGCAACCGTTTCACCTACAAAGCGTATTCCCAAGGCAAACAAAACACTTTCAAAAGGAATTTCCTTTGATTTAGCTACACCATTAACTAAATTTTCTGCAGATTTCTGAGCCATTCTTTCCAGCGGCAACACTTGGTTCACGGTCAAATCATATAAATCAGCATAATTATGAACCAAGCCGTTATTGTACAACAAAGCTACTGTTTCACCTCCTAAACCTTCAATATCCATTGCCTTACGAGAAATAAAATGCTGGATTCTACCAATAATCTGAGGTGGGCAACCATAAAAATTAGGACAATAATGATTGGCTTCCCCTTCAGAGCGCACCAAGGCGGTTTGGCATTCAGGGCAATTTGTAATATAATGCGTTACTTCTGAATATTCAGGACGCTTATCTACATCAACAGCAATGATTTTAGGGATTATCTCCCCTCCTTTTTCTACAAAAACCGTATCTCCAATTCGGATATCCAATTTTTCTATCTGGTCGGCATTGTGCAAGGAAGCGCGTTTCACAACAGTTCCTGCCAATTGCACAGGTTCAAGATTCGCAACTGGTGTAATGGCACCCGTACGTCCTACCTGATACGAAATCGAATTTAATTTGGTACTCACTTGTTCCGATTTGAACTTATAAGCTATAGCCCAACGAGGTGATTTTGCAGTATAGCCTAGCTCGTCTTGATACGACAAAGCATTTACTTTGATGACTACCCCATCTGTTTCATAAGGAAGTTGATGGCGATGTGAGTCCCAATAGTCAATGAATTCAAAAACCTCGTCAATATTTTTGGTTAGTTTAGCTTCTTTTGGTGCCTTGAACCCCCAATCTCTAGCCGCTTGCAATCCCTCAAATTGTGTTTGAAACGGCAAATTGTTACCCACTAATGCGTACAGTAAACAATCTAATGGTCGCTTAGCTACTTCAGAACTGTCTTGTAATTTCAAACTTCCAGAAGCGGTATTTCTAGGGTTGGAATAAGGTGTTTCCCCAATTTCAATCAGCTCTTGATTCATTTTTTCAAAACCAGCGAAAGGCAAGATTATTTCACCGCGAATAGCAAAATGAGTAGGATAATTCCCTTTCAATTGCAATGGGATCGATTTAATAGTTTTGATGTTATTCGTAACCTCGTCACCCTGAAATCCATCGCCACGTGTAACTGCTCGGGCTAACTTTCCGTTTTCATACGTAATACTAATAGAAGCGCCGTCATATTTTAATTCACAAGTATACTCGATGGGAACATTACCTAAAACTTTCTGAATTCGAGTTTCCCAATCCATTACATCTTCTTTAGAATACGAATTATCTAAAGAATACATACGGTAATCGTGAACCACAGTTTGGAAGTTTTTAGTGATTGTGCCACCCACTCTTTGTGTTGGGGAATTAGCATCGAAAAACTCGGGATGCTCCGCTTCTAACGCTTGCAGTTCTTTTAATTTTTGGTCAAACTCGAAATCCGAAATTTGAGGTTGATCCAACACATAATAATTGTAATTGTGTTGGTCTAATTCGGAGCGTAACTGCTGAATCGTATCTTGAATATTCATGAAATAAAAATGGCTATTTTAGTTTTTAAAATAAGGTACTAAAATAGCCATTTTATATTTTATAAAATAGCTTTACGATTCTATAATTGTATTAATTTGATTGAACAAATGACCATCACTAAGAAAAGCCCCTTGTTGAATTAATTGAAACAAGGAATAATTTCGTTCCTCTGTAAATACTTTTTTACCCACTTTCATCTCGATGGTTTCGGTGAACATATTATCAGAAAGCCATTGTAATCCTTCTTTGGTCAAAAAGTCAACTTCTGGCACTAGAGATTTCAATACAATTGATTTTACTTCCGTATCAAAGCATTGAAATAGGAAAATATGATTTTTAGAAAAATGTTCCAAAAACTGAGCTTTAGTTAATACACCTTCCCAAATTAAATCTGAAAAAACATCCAGTTCTTGTTCGGCAACCTCAGGTTTTTCTTTTTTAATGGTATCCCATTCTGCTTTATCAATCGACTGAGTTGCCAAAAAAGTAGTAAACTCTTGGTGTAACTCTTCGAACTGTTCTTTTGTAAGTCTTGTATATTTCATTTTAATAAAATTTAAACAAAAAAAAGCAATTGTTTAATTAGTACTTTTTAAAAATAAAAAATCCCGATTTCGTTATAATAACGTATCGGGATTTTAAAATTTTGAATCTGAAATTATGCTTTCTCAGCAACGATTTCGTAAGGAATCTCAACAATAACATCTCTGTGTAAACGGATAGATGCGCTGTATTTTCCAATACGTTTTACAATACCGCTAGTGATAAATTTACGATCAATTTCTTGACCTGCATTCGCTAAAGCAGCAGCAATGTCAATGTTTGTAATAGAACCGAATAATTTTTCACCACCTGCTTTAGCAGAAATTTTAATTTCTAATGCTTTTAACGCATCAGCAATTGCTTTAGCATCAGCAACGATTTTAGCTTCTTTGTGTGCTCTTTGTTTTAGATTCTCAGCCAATACTTTCTTTGCAGAAGAAGTCGCTAAGTGAGCAAATCCTTGAGGAATTAAGTAATTACGACCATAACCATTTTTTACAGTTACGATATCATCTTTAAATCCTAAATTTTGTACGTCTTGTCTTAAAATAAGTTCCATGTTGTTGTCCTTATATAGCAGAAGTTAGGTTTCATTTTACCGAAAACCAACAACTATTTTAATTAATATTATTTTAGTAAATCGGCCACATATGGCATTAAAGCTAAGTGACGAGCTCTTTTCACAGCTACAGACACTTTTCTTTGGTATTTCAATGAAGTACCTGTTAAACGACGAGGTAAGATTTTACCTTGCTCATTAACGAATTTCAATAAGAAATCAGCATCTTTATAATCAATATATTTGATACCAGATTTTTTGAAACGACAATACTTTTTTGTTTTGTTGATTTCTATGTTCAAAGGCGTTAGATATCTGATATCTCCGTCTTTTTTTCCTGAAGCAGATTGTTGTAATGTTGCCATGATAATTAAGCTTTAGTAGATTTAAGTTTTGCTCTTCTTCTTTCAGCCCAAGAAATAGCATGTTTGTCTAGAGCAACAGTTAAGAAACGCATTACACGCTCATCACGTCTAAACTCAGTTTCGAATGGAAGTAAAACTTCACCAGCTACTTTGTACTCGAACAAATGGTAAAAACCACTTTTTTTGTTTTGAATTTCGTAAGCCATTTTTTTAAGACCCCAATCTTCTTTCGATACCATTTCAGCTCCTCTACTAGTAAGAAAATCTTCAAATTTGCTTACTGTTTCCTTTACCTGAACTTCAGATAAAACGGGATTTAAAATGAAAACAGTTTCATAATGATTCATAAATAATATATTTATTTGTTAAATTGGGTGCAAAAGTAACCTTTTAATTTGATTCTACAAGTCAATTTTTGAAATAATCGACAAAGTGCAAAATTTATGCTAGCAAATTTGTTTTACATAATAAAAAAAAATATATTTACCTAACCAAATTTTTAAATAGTCTAATTATGAAACTAAACTGTGTTGTTGTTGATGATAGTTCCATCCAACGAATGATCATAGCTAAATTAGTTAATAATCATCAACATTTACATTTGATAGGCGATTTTTCAAATGCTATTGAGGCCAAAAACTGTATGTCAATCCATACTGTAGATTTGATTTTTCTAGATATTGAAATGCCTGTCATAAGTGGATTTGACTTTTTGGATGGATTAAAATCAAAACCCCAAATCATCTTCATCACTTCAAAGGCTGAGTATGCCATGAAAGCGTTTGATTATGATGCCACCGATTACTTACAAAAACCAATAGCCTTAGAACGTTTTAATGCTTCTGTAAAAAGAGCTATAGACTTGCACCTTTTAAGAACTGAAAATAAAGAAGAAGAAGGCGATCACATCTTTATCAAAAGTAATTTAAAAAAATTAAAGGTTTTTACTTCCAAAATTAAATGGATAGAGGCCTATGGCGATTACGTAAGAGTTGTAACTGAAGAAGACAGCAACTTGGTACTTTCTACCATGAAATCATTTGAAAATGATTTGAGTAAAGATAAATTCATACGTGTACACAAATCATATATTGTAAATATTGATAAAATAGACCGATTCAACAGTAAATTTGCAGAAATTGGTGTGACAAAAATTCCTTTAAGCAGAAATAAAAAAGAAGATCTTGTCAAAGCTTTATCAATGTCATAAACTATTTCTATCAATAAAAATCAACATTTACACCTACTCTAATAGCTCTATATTGAGCAACAGCTTCAAAACTATTCAATATTTTATGAATAGTTTTTTTTGTACTACCAATAGGTTTGTTTTGAGGAATCTTAACCATTATTGTTCTAATATATTCGTTCCTTATCCTATTAATAGCAGGCTCTTCAGGACCTAGGACCGGCATAACTAACGACTGACTCATTACTTGATACAACCACATAGCACCTTCTTTTAGCTTATCGAAATCACGATGCTTTAAGGTAACCTTTATCAATCTATAATAAGGAGGATATTTGTATATCTGTCTTTCATATAATTGCTCTTTATACATTCCTTCGAAATCGCTTCTTGTAACTTGTTGGATCGTATTATGCAAAGGATTATAAGTTTGAATAATTACTTTTCCTTGTTTTTCTGCGCGTCCTGAACGACCAGCAACTTGTGTCATCATCTGAAAACTTCGCTCAAAAGCCCTAAAGTCTGGATGATAAAGCATAGTATCTGCATTCATAATTCCAACTAAACTCACATTCTCAAAATCTAAACCTTTGGCTAACATTTGGGTACCGACCAAAATATCTATTTCTTGATTTTTAAAACTATCAATTATTTTTTCGAAACCGTACTTTCCTCTTGTGGTATCTTGATCCATTCTCCCACATTTAGCACTAGGAAACAAAGACAACAACTCGAGTTCTATTTGCTCCGTTCCAAAACCTTTTGTAGTCAAATCGATACTAGAACACGAATGACAATTAGTGGGTTTTCCCATCGCATACCCACAGTAATGACATCGTAACTGATTTTTAAATTTATGATAAGTCAAACTCACATCACATTGAGGACATTGCGGAATATGCCCACAAGTCATACATTCAATTACGGGAGAAAACCCCCTTCTGTTTTGAAATAAAATCACTTGTTCTCCCAAGGACAAAGCTGTGGTTATTTCAGTTATCAAAGTATCGCTAAAATGTCCTTTCATCTGCTTGCGCAAATATTTATCCTTCAAATCGACCAACTCTATAACAGGCATTTGTCCATTACCAAATCGTTCTTTAAGCGCAATTAATCCGTACTTAGCGGTTTGGGCATTATAATAAGTCTCTAAACTTGGCGTGGCAGATCCTAAAAGCACCTTAGCTTTATGAAAATTAGCCAAAACAATAGCTGCATCGCGAGCATGATAACGAGGAGCTGGATCAGTTTGTTTAAAAGTTTGCTCATGCTCTTCATCTATAATAATACCTCCTAACTCTTGAAATGGAAGAAATAACGCCGACCGAGCCCCAATCACAATCTGAGCTTTTTCGGAATTGTTCAAAACCTGCCGCCAAACTTCCACTCGTTCGTTGTTGTTGTACTTTGAATGAAAAACCGCCACTTTGTCTCCAAAATGCAATCGCAAACGGCTAACTAACTGAGTAGTTAATGCTATTTCTGGTAATAAATACAACACTTGTTTTCCATTGATTAAATATTCTTCTATCCATTTAATATAAATCTCTGTTTTCCCACTAGCTGTAACACCATGAAGCAAGCACACCTCTTTTTGAGAAAACTGATCTTGAATGGCATCAAAAGCCGTTTGTTGTGAAATACTCAACTGCAACCTTTTTGAAGAAATCGCTCCCGAATAGAGTACTCGATCTTGTTGAATATAATACTCTTCAAACACCCCTTTATCTATCAATGCTTTAACGGTTGCAGTAGTAACCTTTGCAGATTCTACTAATTTTTTGATAGGAATTGGCTTTTTCTCTGTGGCATTCAACTGAAAGTAATGGAGTACTATTTCTTTTTGCTTGTTGGCATTTTTTAATTGTTCCAACAAAGCTGTCAAACCGTCTTGTGAATTATATTGTGGATGCAAACGAACGTATCTAACAAGTTTTGGTTTATAGTTTTCAGATATTTCTTCTTGTAAAACCAATATGTTTTTATCTATCATTTTATGAATAATAGGAAAAACATTCTTTTTATTTAGTATGGCAATAATATCATTAATCTTAAGCGAACTTTGTTGTTGTAATGCTTGATATACTAGATATTCCTCATCAGAAAGTTGCATTTCATTTACAAAAGATGATGATTGAGCAGTAACCACAGTTTCACTCTCCAATAGCAAAGCGCTTGGCATTGCCCCGCGATAGACTTCGCCAATACTACACATATAATAAGTAGCAATCCAAAACCAATGATCAATTTGTATTGAAGTTACAATAGGTTCGTGATCTAATATCTGATGAATTTCTTTAGCTTGATATAAAACAGGTTCATTTTGATGTAGTTCGACTGCAATAGCTGTGTAAATTTTGCTTTTACCAAAAGGTACCGCTAATCGCATTCCTTTTTTTATGAAATGAAATTCGGCTTCAGAGACTTGATAGGTAAAGGTTTTAGCTAAGGCTAATGGCAAAATTACTTCAACAAAATACATGCGATACTTGGTTTTGTCAAGCGACAATTTTTGAATGGTTACTGTATTGGGCTAGGCACCAAAAATAATAAAAAAATACCCTTAGAACTCTAATTCAAATTATAATCTGAACTTTGAGCTATAAGGGTATCTATTATAAGTAAAAAACTATTTTACTCGATACCAATATTGCGTTCTACCCATTAATGCAAAACCAATATATCCTCTTACTTTTAATTTATCTTTACCTTCTAAAGTAATAAAACACTTGTATTTTTTACCAGTTACTGGATCTGTAATTGAACCATCATTATATTCTTCAGCATCTTTTTGAAGGCCTTTAACAATAACCATACCTAAAACAGGTTTGTTTTTTTCGTCACCGGTACATTCTGTACAAAGCTTATCTTTTTTTTGTGGATCTAAAATATCTACAATTTTACCATAAATCTTTCCTGATTTTTCATAGACCTCTACGATTGATTTTGGTTTTCCAGTTTCGTCATCTATAGTTTTCCATTTCCCTACTACAGATTGACTTTGAGCCGTGGTTACTACAGCAAGACATAAAATACTTGCTAATAGAAAGATTTTTTTCATTTGTTGCAATTTCTTGATTTTTACTTTATTTAGCCCTGATGGAAGCGACATCCTTTCTTGGTCTCGTTTTTTAGAGAGCAAGAAAGATATAGCGGACAGCAGGAAATAGCTCCAAAAAACAACTCTTATTAATAAAAAGGAAGATTTTGGAATTTCAAATTTATTCAAAAATAGAACAGTTTGTCCTATTTATAACGCAACTATAACGTTTTTTTTGATTTTATTTGGTTGCGATGTGACTGAATTATTGCATTAAGCTCAAAACCAAGCAAGAGCAACATACAGTTAATCCAGATATAAAACATAAGAATTAAAAGTGTACCAATAGAGCCGTACAATTCGTTGTATTTGGAAAATTTCACTACCCAAATTCCAAAGCCATAAGAAGAAATAATGATTAGAATAGTAGTAAAAACAGAACCTACTGAAATGAATTTTGGTTTATGTCTTTGTTTGATTCCGAAACGCAATAAAATTGAGGTGGTAAACAAAATCATTAATGAAAGAAACAAATAACGTCCGAGTTGAATGAGCGGAATAGTATCGCTTAGTACATCTTGTATTTTGGATTTCTGGATAAAAACTTCAAAAACTACGATAATCGCCACTGTAAAAATCAACAAAAAAGACAGGAAAATTGACATTCCAATTGCTACAATATATTGATCAATAAAACCACGTTTCTCTATTACGTGTCTAGATTCTTCAAACCCACCAAGGATAGCATTTAAACCATTGGCCATTAAAAAAATAGACAAAATAAAACCTGACGAAAGTAATCCAGAGTGACTGTTATTCAAGATATCATCAATAATTCCAGCAATAGCATCATAAGTATTGGGCGGCACACTTTGTTCTACAAATCGCAAAAAATCGGTTTGAAAGCCTTGAATTGGAATGTATGGAATTAAGTTCAAAATATAAAGTGCGAAAGGAAATAAAGCCATAAAGAAACTAAAAGCAATAGCTCCTGCCCTTACGGATAATTTACCGTTTAGTATACCAATTACGTAAGAATGCAAAAAATCATACAAGGAAATCTCCTCTAACCAAAGTAGTTTTTGGCTTTGCAAGAAATGAATCAATTTACGAACCAAGCCATTCGCTTTGATTTTGTTTTTGACTAAAATTTCAAAAGGAACTTTATTTGTTGGGGTCATTTGAATATTTTTTTTATGCAATCAAATGGCTTTTAAACTCAAATCCATATTGTACACGGAGTGTGTTAACGCTCCAGAAGAAATAAAATCTACTCCACAAGCCGCATATTCACTTAAGGTCGTTTCGTTGATGTTTCCTGAAGATTCGGATTGGCATTTGCCGTTAATCATTGCAACTGCTTTGCGGGTGTCCTCGTAATTAAAGTTGTCTATCAAAATTCTGTAAACACCCTCAGATTTTAAAATTTCTTCAATTTCGGCTAAATCTCTAGCTTCAACAATGATTTTTAAATCTAAGTTGTTTTCCTTTAAATAGGCTTTTGTTTTGTCGATAGCTTTTGTGATGCCTCCAGCAAAATCAATATGATTGTCTTTGAGCATGATCATATCGTACAACGCAAAACGATGATTCACTCCTCCCCCAATGGTTACAGCCCATTTCTCGGCGGCACGGAATCCTGGCGTAGTTTTACGAGTATCTAAAATTTGGGTTTTTGTACCTTCTAGCAAACGAACATAACTATTGGTTTTTGTAGCAATGGCAGACATTCGTTGCATGGTATTGAGCACCAACCGTTCTGATTTTAATATAGATTGCGAACTACCCGATACGTGAAAAACTACATCGCCATAGCGCACAGGCGTTCCATCTTGAATAAAGGTTTCTATTTGTAAGGAAGGGTCAACATAGTTGAAAATCATTTTTGCCAAGGCAACACCCGCGATAATCCCATCTTCTTTTACCAGCAATTTTGCTTTTCCTGTGGCCGATGACGGAATACAGGCTAAGGAGCTGTAATCGCCTGGGCCAACATCTTCACGAATACCATTAGCAATAAACAATTGTAACTCTTGTTGAAACTGTGCTTCTGAAATCATTCTCTTATTTTTTTTGTGGTGCTAAATTAATCAAAAACGATGGCAAAAGCTAGTCTAAAAACCAAAATAAACTATCAAAATTCCCCGAAAAAAAACCAGCAAAAACAAGGGTTTTCATTAGGAATGTCCCATTTTTTAAATCCTTCACTTTCATTATTTTATGAATTACCGTTTTCATTTAAATAAATTAAAATAATAAATTTTTATTGTTTATCAATAAATTTTTATTATTTTTGAATCAACAAACCTAAAAAAACAAACTTTTATGGAAATCAGAATTAGCACCGAACAGCTACTCAAAATTCTATTTTATGTAGCCCTTTTACTTTTTGTTGGCATTTGCATTGAGTCGGGAATGTACATTTTTAATGGCATTTACACCTTTACTATCAATTCGTACAACGCCAATTTTTTGAGTCTAAAAGCACTCTATCAATTTGACCCAGGACATTATGGCGTCGTGATGCTGCTGTTAAGCATCGTTACTAGCTTAAAAGCCGTCCTCTTTTTTATTATCCTAAAACTATTGCACGATAAAAACCTCAATCTTTACCAGCCCTTCAGTACAAAAATGTATCATTTTCTCTTAACCTTAAGCGGTTTAAGTGTCGTAATCGCCTTTTTCTCTAATTACGGTCTCAACTACTTGAAGTGGTTGCAAGAAAAACCCATTGCCCTTCCTGACTTAAGTACATTCGCAGTAGGCGGAGGCGATGTTTGGTTTTTTATGGGCATCATCTTATTTCTGATAGCAAAAATCTTCAAAAGAGGCATCGAAATCCAATCCGATAACGAATTAACCATATAATTATGCCTATAGTAGTCAACCTAGATGTAATGATGGCCAAAAGAAAAATGTCCCTCAACGAGCTTTCCGAAAAAGTAGATTTAACGCTCTCCAACCTTTCGATTTTAAAAACAGGCAAAGCAAAAGCCATTCGTTTTAGCACCCTCGAAGCCCTCTGCAAAGCCTTAGATTGCGAGCCTGGCGATTTACTAGAATACAAAAAATAAATCAGTTGAAAGAAGTACAAATAAATCAAAAAATTAATCACATAGGAAAATCATAGACAAACGCTAAATAAAAAAAGAAACCAATAGAAATAGCTCTATTTCACACATAGAACAGCTATGTGAATAGTAAAACGTCTATTTGTCCTTTTAAAAAGCCACATATTCTATGCTTCTCCTATGTGGTAAAAAATAACAGCAAGAAGAAGCTTAGAAAAATTAACCGTTCTCAAACCACACAAAACCTCGACTTTTAGACAGAATAAAGTCGAGGTTTTCATTTATTTGGAGCACCAACAAAAGGCTTATTTGTTAGTAGGGCACTCGCTCTCCGCTGTATCTTTGTCTTTTTAAAGAAAAAAGACAAAGGATGCCGCTGCGATCAAGGCTAAGGAGCCGCATTGTTGCTTTTTTGGCTTCCAACCTACTAAATAGCACCATAGCTTTTTGATATTTTTAACGCAGCTTCATTACAGAAATAGTACCTTTGCAAAAAAATTGAAAGATGTCAAATAGTTACATAGGATACCATTTTACTATTGAACCCAAAGAATTAGGTTCAGAAATTCTAATTGCCGAGTTGGGCGAAAAAGCATTCGAAAGCTTTACTGAAACTGAAACAGGAATTGACGCATTCGTTCAAAAAGACCTTTGGGACGAAACTATTTTAGAGGATATTTATATTCTACAATCCGAAGAATTCAAGATTAGCTATACCTTCGAAGAAATCGAACAAATCAACTGGAATGAAGAGTGGGAAAAAAACTTTGAACCTATAGATGTAGACGGAAACTGTCACGTTCGTGCTCCTTTTCACCCAAAAACCGATGCGGAATTTGATATTGTCATCGAACCGAAAATGAGTTTTGGTACAGGCCATCACGAAACCACGCATATGATGATTCAGCATTTACTCGATATGGATGTTGCCGGTTTAAAAACACTAGATATGGGATGTGGTACTGCTATTTTGGCCATTTTAGCCGAAATGAAAGGAGCTCAACCGATTGATGCCATTGATATCGACAATTGGTGTTATTTGAATTCTATAGAAAACGCGCAACGCAATAATTGCGAACACATTAGCGTTTACGAAGGAGATGCCGCTTTACTAGCTGGCAAACAATACGATTTGATTATTGCCAACATCAACAGAAACATTTTATTGAACGATATGCAAAGTTATGTTGATTGTTTGAATCCAAAAGGAACCTTATTATTGAGTGGTTTTTACGAAGAGGACATTCCGTTCCTTGATGCTTCTTGTACTGAAAAAGGACTAACTTTTGTAAAAAAACTACAGAGAAACAATTGGGTTTCACTTAAATATAACAAATAATCATTTTGCACTATTCCTAGTATCAAAACACACCATTATGAGTACTAAAGAAAAAGTAAGAGAAAAAGTCAGCATCAAGGAATTGATGGGACTCAACAATGAAATTATAGTATACAATGACGATGTAAACACCTTTGATCACGTAATTGAGACTTTAATTCGAGTTTGCGACCACACCCCAGAACAAGCAGAACAATGTTCGTTAATCATTCACTATAACGGAAAATGTACTGTAAAAACAGGGCCTTATGACAAATTAAAACCGCAATGTACTAAACTATTGGCCGCGGGATTAAACGCTGAAATAGTCTAAGAAAAAAACTTTCACAAAAAAGCAGTATTATCAATTGTATTGATAATACTGCTTTTTCTTTTTTATATATTTGGTAAAAAAAAAGCACTTTATGGAAGAATACGGCAAAATATTGGTATTTGTAATGCCCATTTTTTTACTACTCATCGCGATTGAAAAAATCTACGGCCATTTTAAAGGTCAGGACACTGCACCCTATATGGATACGGTATCAAGTGTAAGTTCAGGAATGACCAATTCAGTCAAAGATGTTTTGGGTATTAGTATTTCCATTCTAACTTATGAATGGCTTGAAACACATATAGCCCTATTACATTTGGAAGCAACTATTTGGACGTATATCATTGCATTTATTTGTATTGATTTTTACGGGTATTGGTCGCACCGATGGTCGCATCAAATTAATTTTTTATGGAACAAACACGCTATTCATCACAGTAGTGAGGAATTCAATTTGGCTTGTGCGCTGCGTCAAACCATTTCAAGTTTTGTCAATCTTTTTACGTTTTTATTGATTCCCGCAGCAGTTTTGGGAGTTCCCTCAGTCGTAATTGCTATTACCTTACCCATTCATCTGTTTTTACAGTTTTGGTACCATACCAAACACATCAAAAAAATGGGCTTTTTAGAGAAAATCTTAGTAACACCTTCCCATCATCGTGTGCATCACGCCATCAATCCAGAATATATTGATAAAAATCATTCCCAAATCTTCATTTTTTGGGACAAACTCTTTGGCACCTTCCAAGAAGAATTGGATGAAGTGCCTCCTGTTTTTGGGATTACCCGACCAGCACAAACTTGGAATCCTATCCGAATTAATTTTCAGCATTTAGGATTGCTGATTTCGGATGCATGGCGCGCTGAAAACTGGAAAGACAAACTCACCATTTGGTTCAAACCAACCGGTTGGCGTCCCGAAAATTTTGAAGAAAAATATCCCGTTACTAAAATTAGTGACGTCTATCATTTTGAAAAATATGGGACTCAGCATTCTAAAAAACTGATGTACTGGTCTATTTTTCAAGCCTTGGTTACTTTGCTTTTGATTACCTACATGTATGATTCTATTGGAACGATTGGCTTACCGCACGTGTTTGTATATGGCGCTTTTATCTTTGTAACCGTATACAGTTACACAGAATTGATGGATGCCCGAAAAACGGCTGTCTTTTGGGAGGCTTTACGATTCCTTTTTGCTATGGGGCTGCTCTATTTTTATGGTGATTGGTTTGGATTGACCCATTTATTACCCGTAAGTACTTTTGCTTTAATTGGGTATTTTTCGATTTCACTTGCTATGAGTATTTACTTTGTGGCTGTTGATTTTGAAAAAGAAAAAATAGCACTCGCCTAGTTGCTTTAACATATTTTAACCCGTTGGGTGAAATTCTAATTAAACAAAATGTAACCACATAGGAGCGGCATAGATTAAAAGCAAATCAACTAAGAAAAAATAGAAATAGCACTATTTCCCATAATAGATAAGCTATACAATTAGTAAAACGTATATTTATCTTTCTAAAACTATAAATTCTATGCTTCTATCTAGGACTGAAGCATAGAAGTGTTAAAAAACAATTTCACCTAATGGTTTTATTCCAAACTAATTTAATTTCCATTCCGTAGTCGCATAGACTGCTTATTACTTCTTGTGTCTTATGAAAACAAACAGCATCCTCAACAGCTACCTTATATTTAGCATACTCTACTTAGTATTACCTTTTATTGGATTAGATACTGTTAACTGGTATTTAAAGCCTTTTTTGTTGCCCTTTTTACTAGGAACTGTTCTCCTTACAACCGATTTCGAAGGCAAAAAAGTATTACTTAGCGCTTTGTTGTTTTCTTGGATAGGAGACATCATTTTGATGTTTGCTGACAAAGCCGAAATTTATTTCATTTTAGGATTGGTTTCTTTTTTGCTTTCTCATATCCTATACGTTGTCCTTTTTAGTAGACAACCCAAAACAGCTCTTAAAGGTAATTCCGTTGCTTTGTATCTAGGAGCTATCCTTATTCTTGGTTACTTCTTTGGTATGGTTGGTCTATTGTTTCCGAAATTAGGCCCATTGCAAATTCCTGTGATGGTATACGCTGCTGTTATTACTACAATGCTCTTTGTTGCTTATAAAGGAAATTTGACTTGGGAGAAGCCCGCTGCATATTTTATCTTAGCAGGTGCTATTTGTTTTGTAATTTCAGACAGTATTTTGGCTATTAATAAATTCTACGATACAATAGCTCAATCAGGTTTTTGGATTATGAGCACTTACATCTTGGCACAGTACCTTATTGTTTCTGGGATACTTCGCCTAAACCAAAAAAAGTAGTCTTTTCAGCATAGAAAAGACTACTTTTTTTATCAATTTTAAACCCGTTGGGTAAATTCAAAAAATAAAAAACCTCACCAAATAGAGCCATAGATTGATAGCAAATGAACATAGAAACAAACAGAAATAGCGGTATTTTTCACAATAGATGAGCTATGTGAATAGTAAAACGTCTATTAGTTACTCTTAAAAACAACAAATTCTATGATTCTATGTGGTAAAAAGAAATTTCACCCAATAGGTTCAATTTTTAAATAAAATTCTATTCAGAAGTTTAATGAGGCAGTTTGTCTTTTGTCAATCCATAGACAAAAGTTCCTAAAAGTGCTCCCAATAGCACTATTACTACAGGAAAAAATCCAGCGCCTAACAATATAAAAATAGGTCCAGGACAACAGCCAACAAGCGCCCATCCTAAACCAAAAAGAATCCCACCAATCCAGTAGCGTGTAGAACTTTTTTCTTTATCTTCTACCTGCATAAGTTCGCCTTTTATGTTTTTGATTTGAAACCGTTTCACCAATTGCATTCCGATTAATCCAGTAGTTACCGCTACGCCAATTATTCCATACATATGAAAGGATTGAAAATGAAACATTTCGTAAATGCGGTACCAAGAAACGGCTTCGGATTTCGTTAAAACAATTCCGAATAGAAATCCAACGAGAAGGTATTTTAAAGCTTTGATCATAACGTAATTATTTTAAAAGTAAGGGCAACAAGAGATGCGCCATTATTAATCCACCAATAAAGAAACCAATTACCGCTTTAAGTGAAGGTAATTGCAAATTGCTTAAGCCTGTAATGGCATGTCCTGAGGTACAACCGCCTGCATAACGAGAACCAAAACCAATTAAAAATCCTCCTAAGAGCAAAAGTGCTATTCCTTTTGGTGATTGAAAAACCGAACTACCAAAAAGCGCATCTGGCACTAATTTACCATCGGGAGCATCGATACCTAGTGTCGCCAATTGCTCGACAGTTTGCGAATTAATCGCTACATTACTTGGAGCACTCATATAATGTACCGCCACAAATCCACCTAACATTGCACCTAATACAACGACTAAATTCCATCGGGAAGCCTTCCAATCAAAATCAAAGAAAGGCACTTTTTTGCCGGCACCAGCTAAAGTACATAACGAACGAAGGTTGGAAGACATGCCAAATGTTTTACCAAAATACACCAAAAGAAGCATGACCATTCCGATCAAAAAACCAGAAACGTACCAAGCCCAAGTTTGAGAAATAAAATCCATAAATTACATTTATTATTATTTTTTGCAAAGATAAGACCCTTTATAGTCTTTTATGTGCGTTGTGTCACAAAGCAATAAAACAAAAATTATTACCATCAAAAAAGCAGTTTTCGAACTACTTTTAATATTATATGACTATCCGTGACTAGGACTATTTCATAGCTTAAATTAGTTCTCCACTATTTTTAAGCTTGATACATTCTTTTCTTTGCGACTCTGCGACTTTGCGAGTTCAATTTCACGCAAAGGCGCAGAGACGCAAAGTGAATTAAATACTTTGACTATTTGGTAGGAGTTACGGACAGTCATATAATATTAAATAACTTGCAAAGTATTTCAAAAGCTCTATATTTTAATTGCTAATGAAGTTGTAAAGGCAAAATTAGAATTGGAATTAGTGAAAATTTCATCTTCCGATATGTATTGTTTAGCCTCAATTCTCCAAAAAAGATTGTCTTTAAGTTGTATGTCAAAATTTGACGATACTCCAAATGTTTTGAATCCACTTGGGGTATTTGTAGTAATTAAAATTTGATTTTTGTCATTATAATATTCACCTCGAATTGCTATATTGTATTTTTCTTTTGGTTTATACCTAAAAATAAAGACTGGAGAATACCAAATTCCATAATTTTTGGTATTGAATTTATCTGTACCTATATCAAAACCAACAATGACACCCATTTTTTGTGAAGGCTCGTAAATGGCATATAAATTATGGAATACTCGCACCGCATGAATACTATCTGCTTTATCTGTTCCAATAAAATTGCTGTAATTCAATGTCAATTTAGCATTTGGTTTATAGTTTAGTTGTAAACCAAAAGAGGGGTTTTGAAAACCATCGGGTTTTTTAATTCTTTGCCAACCATTTAACACTAAAAATGCAGCATTGAATTTTTCAGATTGATTAGTAAAAGAAATCTTAATACCGGTTTGATAATAGGGTGAATTCTCAGCAAGCATGCTGCGTGTTAAGGTCCAACAATCAGCGCTTACTGCACTTTCAAATCCAATGTGAGAGGGCATAATTCCTGCATCCAGCCAAATATTTTGCTTTTGCGAAATTTTAAAACCTACATTGGCTTCATAAATAAACTGTGCCCAATTAGGCTCTGCAGCTAAGTTGTATTGACTATATGTACCAAACATTACAGCTGCATTAGCCCTTACATTATCTTTATCATATGAGGCTTTAGCGTAAGCTAAATTGATATTGAACTCGTTGTGCCGTTTATGGTTATAAATAAAATTTGGCTTTTGGTGATTTTCAGGATTTGAAAAATCATAGCTGTAATATAATTCACCATAACCATGAAACTCAAAAGATTTTGTTGCATCATTTTGTGCAACAACTAATTGTGCTCCTATTAAAAACAGTAGCGTTACTATACTATGTTTCATTAATCTTTTTTTAAGTTTAAATTTATTCCGAAATACAAATTACTAAAAAACAAATACCATTTTAAATAAAAATTGTACTGAGCTTTGAAAACCCAGTACAATTGAGAAAACTGATTTTACTGCTATCGGTTCACTCTTTCTAATTTTATATTATTGATGGGTTGATATACCAGTGGAATTTGCTCTACTTCGACATCCGATTTTTCTAATCCAAAAGCTTTTTGATCACTTACCCCTAAGCGTTTCAAAAAGAAATAGCCATTTAACAGGAGTCCATCACGTAAAGCAAATTCGTTTTCAATAGATAGAAACTTCTCTATTACAACAAATTTAAAATCAGGTTCATTATTGTATTTGCTTGACCCATCAGGTCGAATGTGTAAGTTTAATTCTTTATTCGCCACTAATTCTTTTACTATGTTTTTAAAATAAAGTTCGGTTTTAGGTTGTATTCTGAAACCAACGTTAATATTTACTTTGATGACTTTATCGTCTACCAATTCAGATACATCATAAGACAATGTAAATGGGTCTTCAGTGCGATTGATATGTAGAAACCAATAAACATCTGCACGTTTGGGCTTTTTAGCAAAAATCGATTTTATTGTTTTTTCTTCTATTTCGTGTCGTCTATCTGCTTTTGATAAATAAATTAAATGCGTGGCAAATTTAGGAATGGCATCGTCCTCACTTAATTCTGTAAGTTGGGTACTGTACCTACCTAATTCAACAAATTTTGTAAAACGATTATTAATTTTTCTAGCATAATACCACACATACATCACCATAAAAATGAATAGTTCAAAGAATAAAAACATCCAACGTTCTTTTATTTTTGCCACATTTGCAATAAAAAATGAAACTTCAATTGCACCAAAAACACCTAAAAACAGCATTACATATATTCGATTCCATTTTAGTCGATAATATAAAAAGTAACCTAATAAAATAGAAGTCATCATCATTGTAACCGTTATGGAGAAACCATAAGCTGCTTCCATATGTGAACTTTCTTTAAAATACAGCATCATTAATACACAACCCATCCAAAGCATTGTATTGACACTAGGAATATAGATTTGTCCTTTGCTATCGCTGGGTTGTTTTACAGTTACTCTAGGCCAAAAATTTAAATTCATTGCTTCACTTATTAAAGTAAAACTTCCGCTTATAAGGGCTTGAGATGCTATGATTGTAGCACAAGTTGCAATTATGATACTTGGAATTAAAAACCAATGCGGTATAATTTCAAAAAAAGGATTTCTTCCGTTTAATAAAGTTTCTCCTTGATGCATTAACCAAGCGGCTTGTCCTAGATAGGCCACAACTAAACTCGTTTTTACAAATGCCCACGAAACACGAATGTTTTTGATACCGCAATGTCCTAAATCTGAATACAAGGCTTCTGCTCCAGTTGTACAAAGAAAAACTGCTCCTAGTAACCAAAATCCGTTTGGATAGTTTGATAACAAATCGTAAGCATAGTAAGGATTCAGTGCCATTAAAACATTTGGATGAATAAGCACCTGATTACTACCAAACACAAGCAACATCGAAAACCAAATCACCATAATTGGACCAAAAGATTTCCCTATGACTTGTGTGCCAAATCGTTGAAAGAAAAATAGTAATGAAATAATTGCTATAACAATACCCACTGTTAAAAAATTACCAGGCACAATAGTATTTTCTAAACCTTTAACCATGCTTAGCCCTTCGATAGCAGATGAAACCGATATAGGTGGGGTAATTATACCGTCGGCAAGTAATGTTGTTGCACCTAAAATTGTAGGAATCACTAATTTTTTACCATAACGGCGCACTAATGCATAAAGTGAAAAAATCCCTCCTTCTCCGTAATTATCAGCTCTTAGCGTAAGCCAAATATACTTTATGGTCGTTTGAAAAACTAACGTCCAAAAAACACAAGAAACACCCCCATAAACCAGCATTTGAGTAATATCTCTTGTTCCTATTATAGCTTTAAAAACATAGAGTGGACTTGTTCCTATATCTCCATAAATAATTCCTAATGCTACTAAAAGTGAGGCAACAGTAACCTTGCTACCAATCCCATTTTTTATTGTATTCATTATCTTTTTTTATTTAAAAAATTAATGATACAAAGGTCAACAAAGCGCTATTTGTAAAACATAAAGAAAGTACTAGGTTGTATAAAGATTTTATAAAGATTATGTAAAACGATATCCAACACCGCTTTCGGTAATTATGTGTTTAGGTTGATTGGGATTTTCTTCAATTTTTTTACGCAATGTTCCAACAAATACTCTTAAATATTGTGTTTCTTTTTGATAAGCAATTCCCCAAATTTCTTTTAAAATAAATTGATGTGTTAAAACACGCCCTTCATTTTTCATAAATAAGGCCAATAAATTATATTCTGTTGCTGTAAGTTTTAACAATTCCTCATTTTGCTTAATTGTTCTTGCTGCAAAATCTATTTCTAAGTCACAACAAGTAAGTGTCGTACAACTATCATTGGTTTGGTATCTTCTAATTACTGACCTAATTCGCGCTAAAAGTTCGGCACTTCGAAATGGTTTTGTCAAATAATCCGTGGCACCGTTATCGAGTGCTTTTACAATATCGCCCTCACAATCTTGTACTGACACGATAATAATACCTTTATTGTACCAAGTGCGAAGCTCTTTCAGTATTTCGTGCCCACTTTTGTCTGGCAAACCAATGTCGAGTAAAATTAATTCAGGCGGATGGTTTACTGCCATCAACATTCCTTCTTTACCTGTTTCTGCTAGCCAAACTTTGTAATCATTGCTTTCTAAAGTTATCTCTAGTAATTTTCGTATTGGTGCTTCATCATCAATAACTAATATTTCGGTTTTATTCATTTTTGAGATTGTTTATATAGGAGGTTTCTGTGGGAATTGTGATCGTAAAATTAGCCCCTGAGTTGGAATTATTTTCTAATGTAATCGTGCCATTATGTGCCTCTATAAAACCTTTTACGATGGATAATCCTAGCCCGCTTCCGCCTGTTTTTGTATTGGGCAACCGATAAAATTTATCAAACACAAATTGTATTTCCTCTTCAGGAAATCCATTACCATTATCCGAAATACAAAAAACACAATCATCTGATTCACATGAAGTTTTAATGATGATTATTGTATCTTTTGGTGTATATACTATTGCATTGTTAACTAAATTCTGAATTACTTCTTCGATCAATCCAGCATCTAATTTGAATAAAGGTAATTTATCGTTGGGTACAAAATTGATAGTGTGCTCGTTTAGTGAAGTGGTCATCTTAGTAAGTACAGTGTAAATTAACTCGTTTATATCGCACCAATCTAGTTTGAGTTTTAGCATACCTGTTTCTAATCTACTCATGTTTAGTAAGTTTTCAACTTGTCTATTTAATCGTACGGTGGCTTTATCAATTTCTTCGAGCAATATGATTTGATTTGATTCTGAAAGTACTTTTCTATTCTCCTTGAGGGTGTCAATCGCTCCTATAATTGTTGCTATGGGCGTTCGCAATTCATGAGAAAGTGAATTCAATAAGGTATTGTATAATTTTATTGTTTTTTCTTTCTCTTCTTTATCTCTAGCTTTACCTTCTGCTTCGCGGATTTTAAATGTTAGTACGGCATTTAACAAAGCAATAATTATATAAATAAAAAAAAGAAGAATATCCTCTGTATTGGTTATGTGAAAAGTAAATAAAGGCTTGATAAAAAAGAAATTTAAAATCAAACCACTTAATACAGCAGTTATCAAAACAGGAATTATATCAAAAATCATTGCAATTAATGAAACTGTCATAAGTAACAATAATGCAGTTATACGATAATCAAAAAAATTTGAAGAAAAAAAGCAACTAATTGCAATAAGAAGTACTATTGAAATGCTAACAAAACATTGTTTGGCAACTGTATATTTTTTTGTGTTTGTGCTTTTCAAAGTCAAAAATTTAAGAGATACAAAAGTAATTCAAAACTTTAAACCTATTGGATTTAGTTTTTAAACAATTTCTTTCTGTTCATTCATTTGGCAAAAAAACATCAAAGCCAAACTATTGAAAAAAAGCGTTAATTCTACTAAACACTATTTCAATAGAGTCCAATCGTATTTTTGTCATATCGAGCGCAGTCGATATAGAATAAAGGTTCTTGACTACGCTCAAACTGACAAAACGGACTATTGTATGTAATTTATTGGTCTTATTAATCATTATGCACTCAGGTGATGGCGTAAAATGCTACTGAAAAGTGTTTATATTTGCTTTTGAAAACCCTGACAAAATTTGGTATCATTCTTGGTTAACTAACCGAAAGTATACGTACATAAACACTTGAAAAGAACACAAAATTATACCTTCTGACTATGAAAAAAATCTTTGGACTAGTGGCTAGTCTTTTTCTATTTGCATCCTGCATTAGTACAAAATCGACGCTTCAAAATGTAGATAACAATGCGCCGGTACCCCAACTTTCTAAAAACAATACATTTATCATTACGGCTTTTAGCAAAGACAAAAAGTATGGGTATGACAAAGATTACCCTATTATTATCTTTTATCGAGGCACGAAAGATGATGTGATTAATCAGCAGCGCTTTTTGAATGCTTTGGCTGGGCCAAACGGAGAAGCGATTACTTTTTCGAAACTAGAAAGTTGTTGTCCTTTCCCTTCAAAAAACACAGAAATGGGTGCTGGATTTCTAGATGTTTATGAAATAAAATGGAACGGTCAAAAAAAGCCTATTTTGCTATACTTGAATATCTATGAAAGAGGATATTTGATGGTCCCAATGGGATTAACATTGAAGAAAAATTAGGTTAAGTTTGAAACAATACTTAAGACTTTCTTAAATACAATCCTAAAAACAATATTTTACGCTCTATTTATAATCATAAATCGCAAAAGCTAATTACCTTTGCACTCAAAATTTAAAAAAAATGAACATACATCATATTCCTCAAATTAAACATACTGATAGTGGCAATTTTTTTGTGTTGGCTGGTCCTTGTGCCATTGAAGGTGAAGAAATGGCTTTGCGTATAGCAGAACGTTTGGTTGGCATCACAGACAAATTGCAAATTCCATACGTATTTAAAGGTTCTTTCAAAAAAGCCAACCGTTCTAGAATAGATAGTTTTTCTGGAATTGGAGATGAAAAAGCTTTGAAAATTCTTCGCAAAGTATCAGAAACTTTTGGAGTTCCAACCGTTACAGATATTCATACTAATGAAGATGCCGCAATGGCTGCTGCTTATGTAGATGTACTACAAATCCCAGCTTTTTTGGTAAGACAAACCGACTTAGTCGTGGCTGCAGCCAATACAGGAAAAGTAGTCAACTTGAAAAAAGGACAATTCATGAGTCCAGAGAGCATGAAACATGCGGTCCAAAAAGTACTGGACTGTCAAAACGAAAATGTAATGGTTACGGATCGCGGCACCATGTTTGGCTACCAAGATATGATTGTAGATTATAGAGGTATCCCAACGATGCAACAATACGCAACAACGGTTTTGGATGTTACGCATTCTTTGCAACAACCTAACCAAACTGCTGGTGTAACTGGCGGAAGACCTGACATGATCGAAACTGTAGCTAAAGCCGGAATTGCGGTAGGTGTAGACGGAATCTTTATTGAAACCCATTTTGATCCAGCTAATGCCAAAAGTGATGGCGCAAACATGTTGCATTTAGATTATTTTGAAGCATTAATGACCAAACTTGTGGCTATTAGACAAACTATCAATCAATTTTAATTTTTTACTCCCTGCCTCTTGAAAAATTTATTTTATTTCTTCGTTTTTTTTTTAACAACCACCATAACTTTCGCACAAGAAAACAATAGTTCCCGTTACACGGCGCACAATAAAGGCAAATTCTTTATTTCTTGGGGAGGAAACAGAGAGTCTTACACTAAATCTGACGTTACCTTTACCGGTAAAGATTATCGTTTTACAGTAGCGGATATGAGAGCTCACGACAAACCCAAAGGTTGGCATATCGATTACATCAACCCTACTAAAATGACTATTCCACAAACCAATTTGCGTTTGGGTTATTTTTTCTCTGATCATTATAGCGTAGCTATTGGGGTAGATCACATGAAGTATGTTATGACTCAAAATCAAACGGCTAATGTAACAGGAACGATCAATTTACCTATTTCAGATCCAGGATCGACTTTTAATGGTAGCTACAATAATACTCCTGTTGACTTTACTGATGAAAGATTTTTAACCTACGAACATACGGATGGTTTGAATTATATCAATACTGAAGTCTCTCGTCATGATGATATTTCTAAATTGTTTAAAATTAGAAATACCGATAAAATTCAAATTAACTTGACCGAAGGAATTGGGTTTGGCGTTTTATATCCAAAAACAAACACCAAGTTACTAGGAAAGGAACGTCATGATGATTTTCATGTGTCAGGTTTTGGAACTTCTTTGAAAGTAGGTTTAGATATTACTTTCTTCAAATATTTCTATATCCAAGGAGAATTAAAAGGCGGTTATATCAACATGAATGACATTAGAACGACTATTAATACTGATGACAAAGCTTCTCAGGACTTTTTCTTCTTTCAAAGAATAATCGCTGTGGGAGGAAAATTCAGAATCTAAATTTACAATCTTACAAAGCAAAAAGCGATTTGAACTAATTCAAATCGCTTTTTTTTATGTTTTAAAATTACAAACTTTTGCTTACTTAATATTCTGATTTCTACACTAAATTAATCATTCATCGAAATCAAAAACTCTTCGTTGTTGCGGGTTTTCTTAAATCGATCATTAATAAAATCCATGGCTTCAATTGGATTCATATCCGAAAGGTATTTTCGCATAATCCACATTCTGTGCAACGTATTTTGATCTAAAAGTAAATCATCGCGTCTTGTACTTGAAGACGTTAAGTCGATAGCTGGAAAAATACGTTTGTTTGCAATTTTTCTATCTAATTGTAATTCCATGTTACCCGTACCTTTGAATTCTTCAAAAATAACTTCATCCATTTTAGACCCCGTTTCGGTCAAAGCAGTCGCAATAATACTTAATGAACCACCATTTTCAACATTTCTAGCAGCTCCAAAAAAACGTTTTGGCTTTTGTAATGCATTCGCGTCTACTCCACCACTTAATACTTTACCAGATGCAGGTTGAACGGTATTATAGGCTCTTGCTAAACGTGTAATAGAGTCTAACAACACTACTACATCATGGCCACATTCAACTAAACGTTTGGCTTTTTCAAGAACAATATTAGCAATTTTAACGTGTTCTTGAGGCTCTCTATCAAAAGTAGAAGCAATTACTTCACCTCTTACACTGCGTTGCATATCCGTAACCTCTTCTGGACGTTCATCAATTAATAGCACAATCAAATACACTTCAGGATGGTTGGCAGCAATGGCGTTGGCAATATCTTTCAACAACATGGTTTTACCAGTTTTGGGCTGTGCAACGATCATTCCACGTTGTCCTTTACCAATTGGTGAAAACAAATCGATAATTCGAGTTGAAATTGTACTTTGCTTCTCAGCCAATTTGAATTTTTCAGAAGGAAAAACAGGCGTTAAATGTTCAAAAGAAACTCTATCACGTACCACTTGTGGGTCGTGTCCGTTAATTTTTAAAACACGAACTAATGGAAAATATTTTTCACCTTCTTTTGGAGGTCGAACTACTCCTTTTACGGTATCGCCCGTTTTTAAACCAAATAAACGAATTTGAGAGGTAGACAAATAAATATCATCTGGAGAAGCTAAATAATTATAATCAGAGGAACGAAGAAAACCATAACCATCAGGCATCATCTCTAATACACCTTCACTTTCAATGATTCCATCGAACTCAAAATCGGCATCTTTAAAATTATTCTTTTTGTTTTTAAAATTAGGGTTTTGGTTGCCATTAGCATTGCCATTCCCATTAGAATTTTGATTAGGATTAGGATTTTGATTAGAATTCCCATTCTGTTTTTTAATCTGATTTGGATTAATTTTTTTTACAGGTGCAAGATTTTCTACATTTTCAGTTGTCTTATTTTCAACTGTTTCTTCTACTAAAGGATTGGTTTCATTAGATATTTCAGAGACTTCTGTTGCAGTTTTCGCCTCTTCTTTTTCCTTTTGTAGCGCCATTTTTTTTTCGTATGCCGCTTTATTAAACTTGACTACTTTATTTGGTTTTTTTTCTAAAACTATCTCTTCTTTTGGTTTTTCTTCATCAACTAAATCTGAAGAGATTGGTTCTAACGTTTTAGTGGTAGACGCAACTACTTGTACTTCGGGCTCTACTTTTTGAAAAAGATGATTTGAATTATCTTGTGAATTTTTTGCTTTTTTTACTGGAACAATACGAGCTCTTTTTGGCTTTTCAGTATCCACAGTATCATCAACAATACTTTCAACAACCTTGGTAGCTGCAGCTTGATGCTCTAAAATAAGACCAATTAAAGTTTCTTTTTTTACACCGTTAAATTTTATTGTTTTTGCTGTTTTAGCAATTTCTTGAAGCTCAGAAAGTTTCAAATCTTTTAATGCCGAAATATCAAACATGAATGTTCTATTAGATTATTTATTTTGGAAAATCGTGTGAAGAATGGAATGGTTTTTTTTCTTGAATCAACCGCAGTATGAAGTGCTTACGGATTTACTATGCAATAATACGAATAAAAATCAATCATACAATAGTATTTATAAAAAAGAAAATATATTTTTGCGTTACAATATTAGTAAAATGATACAGAGAATTCAGACTATCTTTTTGTTTTTAGCCTTTTTGGTTACTTTAGTGCTACCATTTGTTTTTCCACTGTGGACAACAAATGACACTAAAGACTTTTATTTTATGCAAAATCAAATATATGTAGCTTTTTTTGGCCTCAGTACTACGTTATCTTTGGTTAGCATTTTTTCATTTAAAAAGAGACAAAATCAATTTGTAATGGGCAGATTGAATATCATATTAAATTTAATTTTATTAGGATTGTTTGTATATCGTTCACTAAATTTATCTGGAGAAACCCCTTTGGTTTCTGAGAAAGGTATTGGGATGTTTGTACCTGTCTTGGCTATCGTGTTATTAGTTTTAGCTAATAAAGCCATCAAGAAGGATGAAGATCTTGTAAAATCTGTGGACAGATTGAGATAAACCTATAAACTTAGTTTATTTGTGCGAAGGAAACCCGAATTTAATATTCGGGTTTTTTTATTGAAAAACGCTACTTGTTTTTAATTAAAAATAATACATTTGGAAAGAACTATACCTACAATATGCAACCGATTAATATTCATTTAGCAGACGACCATCAAATACTTATAGACGGAATTAAAACCCTTTTAAATACCATCCCAGGATTTTCAATCGTTGGCACTTCATTAAATGGAATTACTATTTATGATGAAGTCATTCAAAACAATGCCGATGTTTTAGTTTTAGACATTAGCATGCCTGAAAAAGACGGCATTCAAGTACTAAAAGAATTTACAAAAAAAGGATTTCCGTGTAAAGTAATTATTTTATCGAGTTACGATGATTTAAAAATTGTAAAAGAGGTGATGAAACTTGGCGCTAGTGGCTATCTTACTAAGCAATGCGCCAGCGAAAGTATTATTGAAGCTATCCAAATTGTCACAAATGGACAAGAATATTTTTGTAAAACAATACAAAATAAAATCTTTGATACTGCTACCAAAAACAATCCAAAATTAAAATCAATTCCTCATGATATTCATGCTTCTTTGACAGAACGAGAAATAGAAATCATCATATTAATATCGCTTGAGTATAGTGGAAAAGAAATCAGTGAGCAACTATTCATTAGCACCAATACTGTAGAAACGCATCGAAAAAACATCATGAAAAAAATAAAAGCCAAAAACACCATAAGCATTGTAAAATATGCCTTAAAACATAAGTTAATTAAGTCTTAATTAGTATATAGTAATGCCTGTCAATTCAAAACTTTCATGTTTTTTATCAAAACTACAAATGTCCTTAAAATTTGTAGTATTGTTGTTTTTATTTTCATCAACTGAAAGTTTTGCTCAAGAAAAAAGTATTCCTAGAAAAGCAGTACTCGATTTAGCAAACGCCGCAATAGTAAATATGAATAATGAGCAGTATGAAAAATCCTTAATTCAGTCCCGCACCGCGCTACAATATGCTACTTTACTAAAAGACAACCCCTTAATAGCATTGATTTATAATACAATTGGAGGTAATTTTGACGGACTACAAGAATTCGAAAAAGCCTTATTCTATTACAAAAAAGGATTGATATTTGCAGACAAAACAGACAAACCCGATTTAAAATACTTCATACATAACAACTTAGGAAATATTTATTTTTTTGACAAAAAAGAATTTAAAAAAGGGATCTATCATTATAAAAAATCCTTAGACTTTAGTGCCCAAACCAAAGACACAACTAAAATGGTTTTTACCAAAATCAATATGGCATGGGCTTATTTTGATATCAAAAAATTTGATGAAGGCTTTCCGTATCTACAATTTGTAAATACCAATTTTCAAAAACATGGAGATGAGTCTTTAAAAGCCATCTCGAATATGCTAAATGGCATGTATTACAGCAATAAAAAAGATTCAAAAAAAGCTACTTCTTTTTTTGAAAATGCTATAAAATACGGAAAAGAAGAAGAAGAAAAGTCGGATCTATCTTATGCTTATCTAGAATATTCAAGGTTTTTGAATCAAAGTGGAGCCTATAAAAAAGCGTATTTTAATCTCGAACAATACAATAAATTAACTGAGGAAATCAATTCTGAAGAAAAGATCAAAAAAGCCAATGTAGCCGGAATGAATCTCGAATTAGATGAATACAAAAGAGAAATAGATAAAATATCCACTACCTTCAAAACCAAAGAAACTTATTGGTTGGAGCAACAATCCCGCAACAAAAAAATTGTAATTTTAGTACTCACACTTTCACTATTAGTATTCTTAATTTTTTATGCTTTTTCACAAAACGAAAAATTAAAACAGCATAATCGATTAAAAGAAATCCAGAGCAAAGTGCAACAAAACATCATCAATGCCACCATAGACGGACAAGAATCCGAACGAAAAAAAATTGCAGCTTTCCTACATGATAACATTAGCGCCTTACTTTCTTCGGCGGGAATGCACTTGAATGTTTTTAGCTCCATGAATCAAAACCAATGCGATGAAATCATAAAAACAAAGTACATTTTAGAAGACGCACATCATAAAGTTAGGGACCTATCACATGAATTAATGCCCTCGCTTTTGGTTCGATTTGGTTTACTATATGCCTTGGATGATTTGTGTGAAAAAAATTCTAACTCAAAAATTAAATTTGATTTTCACAATACCATCGATACCCAAACCCGTTTTGAAGAAGCCTTTGAAATGAAAATATATTTCATTGTTTCAGAATTACTAAACAACATCTTAAAACACAGCAAGGCCAATTGGGCAAAACTGGAAACCACCATAGTGAACAATCAATTATGCATCAAAATAAAAGATAACGGAAAAGGATTTGATGACCTTCAAAAAAACAGCGCAGATGGCTATGGGATCAACAGAATTAGAGCAAGAATCAACAATATGCAGGGAGAATTCTTAATCAAAACCAAAAAAAACCAAGGAACAACGATTAAACTTCATGTTCCTGTTGTTTAATTTACTTTTTATTATCTATGTAATACGATCTTATTTGACTTTATAAACGCCATTAAATAAATATGTTTTGTAAATTAAACACTTTAAAAAAATTCATTTTAATTCTATTTATACTTCCATGTTTTGCTTTAGCACAGCAAAGTATTGTTACTGAAAAAAGCACTCAAATTTTGCTCAAAAAAGCCATTGAAAATTGGAAAAATGACCATTATGAAACTTCACTAAAACAATCTAATTTAGCCTTAAAACAAGCTGTTCTTCTCAAAAACAATTACTTAATTGCCAAGTCATACAATATCATAGGAGTTAATTTTGACGACCTCTTTATGCTTGACAAAGCATTCTTTTACTATGAAAAGAGTTTAAAACATGCTAGCAAAACAACTGACGATACCTTAAAAGGGAAGATTTATAATAATTTAGCTAACATTTACTTTTTTGAGAAAAAAAATTTTAAAAAGGGAATTGAATATTATAAAAAATCACTAATTCACACTGAAAAAATTAAGGATACATCTAAAATATTTTTAAGAAAACTAAATATCACTTGGGCCTATTTTCAAGAAAATCAATACAAAACAGCAAAACCCTATCTTGATTATCTAAATCAATACAAAAACAAATTTGCGGATGAATCTACTTTAATCATCCTGAACATGGTAAATGGTTTGTATGCTGAATTCAGGAATGATCCTATAAATGCTGATCAATATTATCAAAAAGCAATTCAGTATGGTGAAAAAAGTAACGAAAAATTTGATTTATCAGTAGCGTACTATAATTACTCTTTATTTTTAGCCAAAATCAAAAAATTTGAGAAAGCCTACAAGTACAGCAAAAAATACGAGGATCTAAACAACCAAATCCAAAACGACAGTAAAATAAAAACGGCTAAAAACACTGGTATCAATCTTGAGGTAGAAGAATACAAAAGAGAATTAAATAAAATATCCAGCACCTACAAATCAAAAGAAACCTACTATTTAGAACAGCAATCGCGCAACAAAAAAATTGTAATATTAGTGCTCGTACTTTCGCTATTGTTATTCTTAATTTTTTATGCTTTTTCTCAAAACGAAAAATTAAAACAATACAATCGATTAAAAGAAATCCAGAGCAAAATACAACAAAACATCATCAATGCTACTATAGATGGTCAAGAGTCCGAACGTAAAAAAATTGCGGCTTTTCTTCATGATAATATCAGTGCCTTACTATCTTCCGCAGGAATGCACCTAAATGTTTTTAGTTCCATGAGTCAAAATCAAAGTGACGAAATCCTAAAAACAAAATCAATACTAGAAGACGCACACCACAAAGTTAGAGACCTATCACATGAACTAATGCCTTCGCTTTTGGTGCGATTCGGTTTACTATATGCATTAGAAGATTTGTGTGAAAAAAATTCCAATTCAAAAATTAAATTTGAATTTTCAAATACCATCGACACCCATACTCGGTTTGATGAATCTTTAGAAATGAAAATTTACTTTATCGTTTCGGAATTGCTCAACAATATTTTAAAACACAGCAAAGCAAACAAAGCTAAACTAGAAACAACCCTATACAATAACGCACTAACCATAACTATAAAAGACAACGGAAAAGGATTTGATGATTTAAAGAAAAACAGTAGTGATGGCTATGGTATCAACAGAATCAAAGCCAGAATCAATAACATGAAAGGGAAATTTTTCATCAAATCACAAAAAGATAAAGGAACTACAATAGAACTTACTCTACCTGTTAGCTAGCTAGCTATTTTTTCATTTCCACAATTTCAAGCTCTTTAATTTTTTCTCCATCCACTACAAAGCGCAACAGCGTGCGCACCTGATGAAAACCGCTTTTTCCGGCAGCACCGGGATTCATGTGCAACAAATTGTGCTTCTTATCAAACTGAACTTTCAAAATATGAGAGTGGCCACAAATAAATAATTTAGGGGTATTCGTCGCCATTTCATCTCTGATGGCAGGATTGTATTTCCCAGGATAACCACCAATATGCGTCATCCAAACCGAAACTTGCTCACACACAAACCTATTGTGTAACGGAAATTCAGTCCTAGCCTCAGTCCCATCGATATTCCCATACACCGCTCGCAATGGCTTATGCTTTTTAAGCGTATCGGTCACACTCAAATCTCCAATATCTCCCGCATGCCAAACTTCATCAGCCCAAGCTACATGTTTCAAAATCGCCTCATCGATGTGGCTATGCGTATCCGAAAGCAACAAAATTTTGGTCATACCCTTCTGTAGATTAAAAGTAAAAAACAGCAAAAATAAACCCTTATCTCCTATTCTAGCCAAAATTTGAAGTTCTTTTTTTTGGAGCAAAACAAAAGGCAAAAATAAACAGGGATTCCCGCTGTCCTTCCTATCTTTTTTCTATACCTCTTCGGTTTAGCAACCTGCAAGGTCTAGAAAAAAGGATATTCCCTCCCATCGGGTCTAGAATCAAACATTCGGCATTTTTTCAGGCAGTTACAAAAATGATATAAAATCAAAAAAATCAGCCTAAAGATTGTAAATTTGCAGCCAATAAAACAAGTAATCTTTGCTAAAGCATTGCATCACAATGAAACGATTACAACCCAAAAATCACAAAACATCTTGAGGTACTTTATACAATTAGCCTATAACGGAACTGCTTATCACGGTTGGCAATACCAACCCAATGCCAGCTCTGTACAAGAAACGCTGAACAAAGCCCTTTCGGTGCTATTGAACACCACTATCAATAGTATGGGTGCAGGCAGAACGGATACTGGCGTACATGCCAGCCAGATGTATGCTCATTTTGATAGTGAAAAAAAACTAGAAACAGCAACCTTGGTGCACAAACTCAATTCGTATTTACCAAAAGATATCGCCATATTTGACGTTATCCCAGTAAGCGATGAAGCACACTCCCGATTTGATGCTACCAAACGCACTTACGAATACCATATCAATACCATAAAGAACCCTTTCCTAGAAGGACTCAGTTGGTATTACCACCAAGATTTAGATGTGGCGTTAATGAATGAAGCTGCTAAATTATTGTTAAATCACACCGATTTTCAGTGCTTTTCGAAAGTGAATACCGACGTAAATACATTTGATTGCACTATATTTGACGCAGTTTGGAAAAAGGAAAAAGATCGTTTGATTTTTACCATTTCCGCCAATCGTTTTTTGCGAAACATGGTGCGTTCTATTGTAGGAACATTAGTCAATGTGGGATTACATAAAATCACTTTGGTTGATTTTGAAAACATCATAAAAAGCAAAAACAGAGAAAAAGCAGGTTTTTCGGTTCCAGCACATGGTTTGTACTTAACCGAAATCACTTATGAATACCTAAAATAGCCCCGA
>CAUPCW010000009.1:0-51375 GCA_963509895.1 uncultured Flavobacterium sp. | reverse complement strand
TTAAACAATTTCAAACTTTTAAACAACCTTAAACCTTCATACTTCCTTAATGATCAACTTATTCAACACCCACATCGAAACGCTTTCCATACATCGTGTTGGAAACAAGAGTCGTAATGAAGCGATCTTCTTATCAGAACAGCCTTTTAACCTCAACGATGAAATTGTTCCGTTGATTAAAGAATTCTTCTTAAAACCTTTTAGAGAAAAAGAAGAAAATTATTTTCAATTTGCACACGAAGTAGATTTGGATTACAACGATATGTTCAAATTTGCCACACAAATTTTTGATAATCCAGGCAGTTTACACGAAGTTTCTAAACAAATCACACAACACTTGTTCGAGCAATCCAATCATCCGCACATCAAGAATGGCGAGGTGTATGTGGCACATTTGACAAACGTGTCGATAGACAATAACATAGTAGACGCTATTGGTGTGTTTAAAAGCGAAATCCAATCCGACTTTTTACAATTTGAGGAAAAAGAAACGCACTTAGAGATGATTCTGCAACACGGCGTGAGTTTGAACAAACTCGACAAAGGTTGTTTGATCTTTAACCACAAAAAAGAAGAAGGTTACAAAATATTGACCGTAGACAGCAATCGTTATGATGCGCGCTACTGGTTGGAGCATTTCTTGTCTGTAGATGCTTTTGAGGACGAAAACTTCATCACTAAAAAGTATTTGAAATTTTGTCAAAACTTTGCCAAAGATGTTGTTTTTCCTGCCGAAGACAAAAAAGAAGAAGTGATGTTTATGAACCGCTCGGTGAATTATTTTGCTAAAAATGACCAATTTGAAGAATCGAATTTCTTGAACGAGGTTATTGACAATCCCGATTTGATTCCTGAATTTAAAAACTATAAAGTAGACAAAGGAGAGAAATACAGCATTGAAGATGTGACCTCCTTCCCTATTGCCAATGCTGCCGTTTCCGACGCGAGAAAATCCATCAAAAACGTGATTAATCTGGATACGCATATCCAAATCAAAATGGATTTTATCAATCCAGAAAGTGCCGAAAAATTTGTAGAAAAAGGCTGGGACGAAGAAAAACAGATGTATTACTACCTAGTTTATTTCAACAAAGAAGAGAAAAACTAATTCTTTTTTACAATCCTACTACTATCCAAATGTAATTGAACTAAGGATTAAAAAGTAAAATGATTGCTGATTTTTGATTAACGATTTTTAATTTCAGATGTGTAAACTTTAGAAAAACAAGTGATAGTATTCACTAGCTCTAAAATCAAGAATCGTTAATCTTCAATCTAAAATCTCTTAATTTAATAACATTAACTACTATCCTCAATTGCTCTGCGCAGTTGAGGATTTTTTTTGAGCCATAGCACACAAAGAATGCGTAAATTTGCATTCTTAAGCCTACGCAGATGAAAAGCATTACACTCAAAGAAAGTCCTTTCAAAACGCTCATTTCGTTTCATAAACTCATCGAATCTTTAGAAGAAATTGCGCAATCTAGTGTGGACTACCGTTCCAACTATGCCAAAGCTTTACTCAAAGAAATCGAAGCTTTTCCCGAATTTAGAGACGGAATCGAAGATTTGAGCCTAATACAAGACAACGAAGCCTTAGTACGCAATTTACTCGCCGACTTGTTTCCTACCGCGTTAACCCACAACGAAATCAAAGCGGTGGCCATTCCTTTTCAAAATCTGACCTTCAATTATACCGAACGTTTCAAAAAAATACTTCAGCACCAAGGATTTACGCCAGAATTCTCAATAAGAAATATAGACGATGACCAATTGTACATCATGAATTGCGCCTTGATTCTCAATGAATTCTATGATCAAAAAATCAATTTCAACCAACCTTTATTTTTTGATATCCAAGACCAAAACGGTATTATGAATCATTATCGAATTTTGTATAATGCCGATTTTGTCGAGATCATTCCTACCGAGAAATCCTTGACTTTAACCCAAGAAGAAGTGCACGAATTGCTCGATAATTATGACAACATCGACCTTTGGAAAGCCAAATTCCCTAAAGAAAGCTGGATTCTCAAAGGCTTTGGAATTGTGTCTTTGTATGATGCCACCACCGAAAGCGCCATTTCGAATTTAAAAAGTAACCTTTTGAAGTCCGAAATCGAAAAGGGTGAATATGCTAATGAATTCGAAATAATTTTCCGTTCCGTATTTAAAATTCCTGAGTTAAGAGTAGGTTTCATTTTGTACGATCAAGAAGAAAATACCTTTGTCAAACCGCCTTATTCTGATGCCACCTTATCGAGTTATTTGCTTTTTAACGTGCAAGAATTAAGTTGTTCCGACTCGCTGTTTGGCTGTTGTTTCGAAGAAGCTATCACAGAAAAAAAATCACTTATCATTGCTGACGTAGATCAATATTTACTGCAAACAGAAAATAAAGTCTTGTGCGAACATTTGCTTGCGCAAGGCATCAAAAGTGCTGTCTTTTCGCCTGTCATCAAAAACAATGTGTTGCTGGGTATAATTGAGCTAGTAGCACCAACCGCCAGAGCACTGAATAGCCTGAATGCCGAAAAACTCGATTTAATTATTCCTTATTTAGTCGACACTATAGAACGTCACAATACCGATATTTTGCATCAGGTCGAAGCGGTGATTCAACGTGAGTATACCGCCATTCACCCTAGCGTGTACTGGAAATTCCGAAAAGAAGCTTACAAATACATTCAAACCAACAGTTTCAACAAAGAGTACATTTTCAAGTAAATTGTCTTCAAAGAAGTCTATCCGCTCTATGGACAAATCGACATCAAAGGCTCTTCCGTTCACCGTAACGAGGTAGTCAAGGAAGATTTGAAAAACCAATTAAAAACGTTGTTGGATATTTTTTCGAACCAAAAATCCAATCAGCATTTGTTGTTGCTCGAACAACGCCAATTCGAATTGCAGTCGTTCTACAACGAACTCGACGCACCGCTCAAAGCCGACTCGGAGCAGCTGATTCAGAATTACATCGAAAACGAAATTCACCCCATTTTGAGAAACACCAAAATGGATTTTGATACCGAAAAAGTAGAAAACAGCTATTTTGCCAGTTTGGACACTAAAACTGGATTGTTTTACCACGCCCGCAAAAAGTTCGATAACGCTATGTCGATTATCAACAAAAAACTGGCTGCTGTCCTCGACAAAAAACAAGTCGAAGCGCAGCAAATATACCCGCATTACTACGAGCGCTTCAAAACCGATGGCGTCGAACACAACCTGTACATAGGCACCAGCATTGCGCCCACCCGAAGTTTCGATATGATGTATTTGCACAATTTGCGCCTTTGGCAATTGCAAACCCTTTGCGAAATGGAGCTGGAACACCACCAACTCAAAGCCACTTTGCCGTATGAACTCGATGTCACCTCGTTGATTTTGGTTTTTAGCGCCCCGCTTTCGATTCGTTTTCGCATGGACGAAAAACGTTTTGATGTAGACGGCACCTACAATGCCCGTTACGAAGTAGTCAAAAAACGCATCGACAAAGCCCACATCAAAGGCACCCAAGAGCGCATCACCCAAAAAGAAAAAATCACCATAGTGTACTCGCACAACAACGAAGAGCAAGAGTACCTTAAATACATCAAGTACCTGCAATTCAAGAACATCCTTGAGCCCACCGTAGAGCAATTCGAAATCGAGGATTTACAAGGCGTTTCGGGTTTGCGCGCCCTACGCGTCAAGGTCAAAAACACCTCCGAGAGCGACACTCCCACCAAAACCTATACCTACCAAGAACTACTCGACGAAATCAAGTAATTGTAGGCGATATAACGTATCCCCTTTTTTTATTTTAGGCATGTCCCCCGCCAGACGTTTGGAATTCCACCACACCCAAAGGATAAGCGGGGGCCGCGCTGTACGCTATATCTCTTGGGGCGAACCCCGCCCCAAGAGGATGCCGCTCCCATCCCTCATGCGAAGGTAGAAGTACGAAATTAGAAATTAGAAGTTAGAAGTTGAAAAATAGAAAATGGAAAGTAGCAAAACAGAAGGGTATATTTCAGAAAATATTTATATTTTTTGAAGGAAAAATAATATATTTTAGGAAAGAAAAAAGTCTGACTACAGTCAAACTTATCTCTCTAATTTAGGTGTGATAGGTTTGATTTTATTAGACCTAAATCCTAGTTAGCCAAAATTTTACCTCAGAATGAAGAAAATATTACATGTAGAAAATCAGGATATTAACTTCGAATTTAACGAAGGGGCTAACTGTTGGCAATCAACAATTAAAATTGAAAACCTAGAAATTGAATTTGAAATTGATTTTCAATTTCATAAAGAAAAAGAAATAGATTGGCAACATTTTGAATATTTTTTAGATTTTATAAATAGAAAAGGATTTCTAAAAAAATTAATTACAGATTCAAATAACTTGGTCAATGAACTAGGAAAAGCATTTTATAGAGATTGTATTAATGAAGTTTCAGACTACAAAATGGAATTTACTAATTCAATCTTATACAACGGAAAAACTGATGGAACTTTTGCTGTAAATGGCTATTCATATTCTTTAATCCATAATTATTTTGCCAAAAGAGAGAAAGGATTTTTTGGCGATGAATATGGTCTTTTTTTAGTTGACATTGAAAACTCAACTATAACAGCAACAAAAAGAATTCAATGTTAAAAAATTAAACAAATCCGAATAAAAAAAACGTAACTAACAGCTATATTTCCATAACGTTATGCGCAAGATTTTCGCGACTGAATCTTACGACAACCTATTTGACAAGAGTATAAAATTACGTACTTTGCGAATCGTATTTATTAACATTAATTGACAGTTATCAACATCCTGCCCTCATAAATGTGGGTAGCATACATAAAAGTTATCAACAAAATTTGGATAAATGAAAGATTTAACTTCTTCAACAATAGATAGGCAAAACATTCTAAATAACACATTAGTTTTAAATAGCTTAAGAGATTATTTAGGTGTTCCGGGAATGCTTTTTAATGAAGAATATAAATATACCAAACAACAAATCTCCGAATTTTATCAAATAGATCCGGTTACAATTGAAAGATACCTTGAAAATAATGAGAATGAACTAAAACACAATGGATACATTGTTTTAAAAGGCAAACATCTTAAAGAATTTAAAAATGAATATGGGCATGTTCTAAATTTATCAAGTAAAACATCTCAGTTAGGTGTATTTAACTTTCGGTCGTTCCTGAATTTAGGAATGTTACTAGTCGAAAGTGAAATGGCAAAAGCTTTACGTAGTAAAATTTTAGATATTGTAATTGACACTTTAAATGAGAAGGCGGGCGGTTCTACTAAATATATTAATCAAAGGGACGAGGATTTTTTGAATACAATTTTAAAAGAACCACATTACCGAAAAGAATTTACCCAAGCTCTGAATCTTTATTTAGATTTAGGGAATTTTAAATATTCCATTTACACAAGTAAAATTTATGAATGCATTTTTAAAGAGAACGCTGTTGAGTACAAGAAAATTTTAAATCTAACAGAAAATGAAAATGTTAGAGATACAATGTATGCTGAGATACTAAAACTTATTGCATCATTTGAAACAGGATTAGCTCATGAAATAAAAGAGAAGTTCGATAAATTGGGTAGAAAATTAACTAAATCTGAAATGGATAACCTTTTACATCAATTTTCAAATCATCCTCTTTTCAAACCATTAATAGATGACGCCAGAATAAAAATGGCCAGTCGAGATTATGGGTTCAGAAAAATATTCCATGAAAGTTTGAAGAATTATATTAACTCAGTTTCACATTCTGACTTCGAAAGATTTTTAGGTGAAAAGAGTAAGGCATTAGAAGAAAGAATTGATGAAAATATTGACGTATTCAAAAGACTTAAAAATAGATAGAATGGCATTTATATATTTTGACTTCGAATATGCAGTTAAGGAACATGATTATATAATTGAGCATTCTGGCGGACTAACTGGCGTAAAAGATTTAGGATTACTTAATGCCACTTTGGACTTTGTACAAGACGATTTATACTATCCAGAATTTGAAGATAAAGTTTCCTATCTATTTTACTCAATAAATAAAAATCACGCATTTAATGACGGAAATAAAAGGTCTTCAATTGCTTTAAGTGCATATTTTTTAGAAATCAATGGTTTAGGTTATATTGCATCAAAGTTTATAGAGCTAATGGAAAATGTTGCGGTTGATGTGGCTGACAATATTATCGATAGAGAATTATTAAAAGAAATAATAACTTCAATTATTTATGATGATGATTTTAGCTACGAACTAAAACTTAAAATCATAGACGCAAAAACTAAAAAAGAACAATAACCCAACCCCCGCTCCCCAAAGTCTAATTAATTCTGCACTCGCGCTCTGCGAATGTCTCCGACTTCGCAGTATTGTCGTTCTAGAAATTTATGCGTAATTTAACCTAACAAAATAGCACCTTAACTAGTAAAAAATGATTGGAATAGCCCTACTTTTTATAATTTTCGGCCTCTTAATTAAATACGGAAAAATGTATTTTTTAATTGCTGGCTATAACACTATGTCAAAAGAAGAAAAAGAAAAGATTGACATCAAAGTAATTGCCACTTTATTTAAAAATGTGATGTTTGGAATGGCTTTAACAATTACAATTGGGTATTTCGTTGCAAAAAGCTTTGAAAATTCAACTATTGAAAGCATTGCGTTTTTTGCTACAATTGTAATCGGTGTACCTTATCTATTGATTGCCTCAAATTCAAAAAAGTATAAAATTCGTTCCTAAAGATTAGCTAATTCGGTACTCCCGCTCTGAGAATGACTCCGACTTTGCAGTATTGTAGTTTCATTTTGTAACCCAAACACGCTGCAGTGCCAGAACACCGTGAGAAATGCTTTGACCGCACATTGAAAGAACAAGACGATTTTGTATATTTGAACCTATGAATTTTATTAGTCAAAATATTGAACTTATTAATGCGCTTTGTAAATCACACAAAGTAAAGCGTTTATATGCGTTTGGTTCTGTGTTAACTGACAAATTTAACGAACAAAGTGATATCGATTTAATCGTCGATTTTAGTGACATCCAATTGCTTGATTACGCCGACAATTATTTTGACTTTAAATTTTCTCTTGAAGACACTCTAAAAAGACCCGTGGATTTATTGGAGGAAAAAGCGATAAAGAATCCTTACTTCAAAAAGGCTATCGAAAAAAATAAGCAATTGATTTATGGATAATTATATTTACGCTTGGCTTTATGACATAAAAACTTCAATAGAAGAAATTGAAAGTTATTTTCCAACAGGTAAAATTTTTCAACATTATCATGAAGATCTAAAAACTAAACGCGCAGTTGAGAGAAATATTGAAATTATTGGTGAAGCAATGAATAGAATTTTGAAAGTTGAACCACAAATCGAAATTTCAAACTCTAGAAAAATAGTTGATGCACGAAACAAAATAATTCATGGATATGATGAAATTTCAGATGACGTAATTTGGGGTATCGTAGTCAACAATCTTCCAATCTTAAAAAGTGAAGTAGAAATTTTATTGCCGCACAACGAAGACTAGCTAGTTCATTATTTTTGCACTGCAAATATCTCCCGCTCCCCAAAGTCTAACTAATTCTGCACTCGCACTCTGCGAATGTCGCCGCAATAGTTCCCAGAAAGTTACACCTATTTACATACGTTGTACATATAAACGAAATATCAAAATCCTTAAGAAGAATTGCATAAATATGGAAATTTTAACGACAACTATTACATTCGTTTTATTGATAATTCTACTTATATCTCCTTCATTTTTAATTATTGGAATAAATAAACTGAATCTGAAAAATAATTTTATCTTTTATATCATTTTTGGAATCCTTTTAACTTCAATTTTGACTTTTACTTTAGCATGGTGGTCGCATTTGAAAGATGAAATGCTTCTATCTCATTATGGCTATGATTTTGATGCAATGGATGATGTTCAACGATATAAAAATGTAAGTAAAGAAAACTTTGATAGAGTAAAAGAATTAAGAATAAGTATGATGGGAATCGGTTGGCCTTTAAAAGCTTTTATGGCATATAGTATTTACTCACCCCATCTGCTAATTGTATATATTGTAACTTATTTTTACAAAAAAAATAAAACTAAAAAAGAACAAGTCCATTCCCCAAAGTCTAACCAATTCATCACTCCCGCTCTGCGAATGTCTCCGACTTCGCAGTATTTTAGTTTCGTTTGTAATCCGTGTAAGTATCAAAAGTATAAAGACTTGTATCGATTTGGGTAAGGAATAGACTTTTGAATGTTCACTCGTAACCTCTTAAATTTCAAACACATATATAAAAAAATAAAAGACTTTTAATAGCTTTACATATCACAAAAAAGATAGTTAAATGAAAGATTTCCTTTATCCTCTTGTAACTATAGCCTCTGTCTTGCTTTTCTCTTGCAGCAACAACGACAACGAACCTACAACCCCTACAATAGCAGCTAATTCAGGTTCGGTCATTCTTTATGATGAAGGAACAACCTTATTGGACAAATCGAATATGAATGTAAAGGTCGTTGGAACAACTCCTTTGATTCAAACTACGACTAACGCTGAGGGAAAATTTGCGCTTCCCGAAGTGCCTTTTGATACCTACACTCTAGAATACTCGAAAACGGGATTTGGAAATTTTAAAAAAATTGGAGTGGTACACGGAACCAACGTGCAAGCCATTGTCATCAGCGACATTCCCTACGTAGGACAACTTTCGACTACTACCGTAACGAACGTACGGCCTCTTTTTGAACAATCAAGTAAAGTTATCCACTACCACAAACCCAGCTAAAAATATAGCCAACTGATTGATTCAATAGTGTTTACGCTATGAAACATTTTTTTTTTGCAAAAAAACTCTTTACCCTTTACTAATATTACAGTCCACTCATTTTAAACGCCACCACAAAAGCGATTACCGAAGCCACAATCCCAAACATAAACAGATTATAAGCTACACGAAGCAAGCGGTATTTGCGCTCCAAAACAATGCCCAAAAAGTATAAATCTTTGATCATAGTGTTGTAAATATAATCACGGTCTTTGATCATTTCGTTCATTGCCCATTGGTATTCATCGAGAGGCATTTTATAAAAATTACCAAAAAACAAGAGGTTCACTTTTTGCTCTTCGATGTCTTTTCGGGAGAAAAAGCCTTTGGTCACTTTGGGACGCGTAGAAAGAATTGCAAAAATAATCGTCGTTACGCTAGAGACAATCATAAAAAAAGTCGGCATCATCAAGTGCGCGTATTTGGGGTTATCCAACTTAGGAATAATCGTAGACAACGCAATAGAAATGATAATAGCATTTACGGATAACAAGATATTCGCCTTACTGTCGGCAATGCCACTCAAACGGGTGTGATTACCAAGGGTGACTCTAAAAACCGTATCAATTCCACGATCGGGTTTGTCGGGCTTGTCTTCTTTGGGTGTATTGGCTTTCTTCTTCTCCTTTTTGCCTTTTTTATCTTCTTTGGTATTTATTATTTTTTGCAAAGCGATACAGTTTTTATCTTTTAAAGGTTGCCAGTTTTCCTTGGCAAAATCAGTATAAAATTGATGATTGTTGACCATAAAATCAAAATTAACCAAAGCCCATTCTTTGTCGGTGTAGGTCACCTTTTCGGTTGTTTCCCATTCCTTACGGAGTTTTTCACAACTGAATAAATAGTCGGCTCCAAAAAGATGGTAGTAATCGGCATCTTTAATTATTTTTTCCAAAAGCGTCTGAGGAACATACGTTTTTTCGGTGGCAGCAATCAACTGACAGACCTGCGTAATAAATGCATTAGAAGCACCTTGCTCAGTCAAAAAAGTGGTAACCAAATCACAGCTACATAATTCATGGTTGCTACAACCTGTAATGAATCCGGTATCATGAAACCACGCGGCAATAAGTAAGGCCTCACGCTCTTCACCTTCAACTTTTTCTACTTGACACAAAGTGGTTACTGCTGCTACCACGCCTTTGGTATGCGTTAAATTATGATAGGTATATTCGCTAGAAAGGTTATCTTTGAGCAAAGAAGTGACAAAATCTTGAGCTTTAGAAATCAGGATCATAAACAAATTTTTATACGACTAAATTATGGAATTGTTTTGGGATTATCGTTTTAAAGCAATTAAAACTAGAATTACCCTTCTTATCTTTATACTGCTTCTTCAATCTTGTGCCACACATCAGGCGCAATTTGGAAAAGAAGTTGCGAAAACAAGGACTACTAACGGCATTGATACTACAAAAATTGCCCACACTTTTTATTTAATTGGCGATGCTGGCAATGCTGATTTACCACTACCGCAACAAACCCTTGAGCTCCTGAGTAAAAAGCTAGCTTCGGCACACAAAAATAGTACTTTATTGTTTTTGGGAGACAATATTTATCCTAAAGGAATGCCGAGCGACAAAGAACCTGTAGCAAAGGCCTTGGCCGAAACCAAATTGAATACACAACTGGCTTTGGCTAAAGACTTTAAAGAAAAAACAGTATTCATTCCCGGAAATCACGATTGGTACAGCGACATCAAGGGATTAGAACGTCAAGCGCAATACATTACTATTAAATTAAACGATAAAAAAAGCTTTCTTCCACAAAAAAACTGTGCCATCGAAAGTGTAAAAATCAACAATAATCTGACAATGATTGTGGTGGATAGCCAATGGTTCCTTGAAGATTGGAATCAGCATCCTACCTTCAACGAGTTTTGTGACATCAAAACCAGAGAAGATTTTTTCGAAGAACTTGAAGACCTTTTAAACAAAAACAGGGACAAAAAAGTAGTATTGGCCCTCCATCATCCTTTGCAAACTAATGGGTCGCACGGTGGGCAATTTTCACTAGAAAAACAACTTTTCCCTTTGGAACAAAAAATTCCGTTGCCTATACTTGGGTCAGTTATCAATTTACTTCGCAAAACATCAGGAATAAGTCCGCAAGACATTCAAAACAAACAGTACACCATCCTGACCAAGCGTATCAAAACCCTATTACAAGCCCACAATAATGTAGTAGTCGTTTCGGGACACGATCATAATTTACAGTACATTGACCACGACAACATCAAACAAATCATCAGTGGTGCTGGCTCAAAATCTGAAGCTGCGAGAGCTATTTTTCCAAATGATTTCTCCTATGGCGGTAATGGTTACGCCACGCTTTCTGTTTACAAAAATGGTCGTATCACAGCTTCTTTTTTTGGAAATGAAAAAGGAAACGAACAACTTTTATTCGAAACCACTCTTTTCGATTCGGAGGAGAAAAGTGCTGTTGTAGCACCAAAAGATTTCCCAAAAACGACTACTGCTTCGATTTACACTCAAAAGCAAACCCAAAAAAAAGGATTTTATAAGTTCCTTTTTGGCACGCATTACAGAAAAGTGTACAGCACCGAAATTACCGTTCCCACAGTTACTTTAGACACGCTTTATGGCGGTTTACAACCCAAAAGAGCGGGTGGCGGACATCAATCCAATTCGCTGCAATTGGTAGACAAAGACGGAAAAGAATACGTAATGCGCGCCTTAAAGAAAAGTGCCACTCGTTTTCTGCAAGCCGTAGCCTTCAAAGATCAATACGTGGTTACTGATTTTGAAGACACCTATGCTGAAGATTTTTTGTTTGATTTTTACACCACATCGCATCCTTATACGCCTTTTGCGGTGGGCAATCTTGCGGACAAAATTGGCGTCTACCACACCAATCCAAAATTGGTTTACATCCCGAAACACAATGCTTTGAAAGAATTCAATGCCAATTTTGGTAACGAATTATATATGGTTGAAGAAAGACCAAGTGACAGCCAAGCCGACAATGACCTGTTTGACAATCCCGATAAAATCATTGCCACCGATGATTTGCTTAGCAATTTACACAAAGACGAAAAATACCAAGTCGATGAAAAAGCTTATATCAGAGCGCGATTGTTTGATATGCTCATTGGAGATTGGGACCGTCATAGCGATCAATGGCGCTGGAGTGCCTTCAAAGAGGGAAAAAATATTATTTACAAACCCATTCCAAAAGACAGAGACCAAGCGTTTAGTAAGTACGATGGAGCGTTGCTTTCCTTATTAATGAATATGCCTGCGTTGCGCCATATGCAAACCTTCAACTCGTCTATTCGTAATGTAAAATGGCTCAACAGAGAGCCGTATCCATTGGATTTGGCGTTATTACGAACTGCTACAAAGGAAGATTGGATTGAAGAAGCCCAATACATTCAAAACCATTTGTCTGATAAAGAAATAGAAGAAGGTTTTGCATCAATTCCAAATGAAATAAAAGGAAAAACGATCAACGACATCATTCAAAAATTGAAAGTCCGAATGCGAGACTTACCGAATTATGCCAAAGCATATTATGAAGTGCTTCAAAAAACGGTGGTAATCGTCGGGACGAACAAAAAAGAACACTTTTCCATTTCGTTTCCTTCAAAAAATGAAATTGAAGTGGTAGTCTCTCGTCTCAAAAAAGAAGGACCCGAATGGTGGTATACCAAACGCTTTGACGCAAAAACTACCAAAACAATTTGGATTTATGGCTTGGATGATGATGACGTTTTTGACGTTAATGGAAAAAACAAGTCTGGAATTTTACTACGTCTTTTGGGTGGACAAAATAACGATAGTTATACCGTAACGCACGGCAAAAACATTATGGTTTATGATTTTAAATCGAAACCTAACACTTATAATTTGGATGGAAAAACCAAAAAAGTAATCACAGATGATTATGACACCCAGTATTACAATTATGAAAAACCCAAATACAATGCAGTTTCAGGACTTCCGTTTGGTGGATACAATCCAGATGATGGCGTAAAATTGGGGTTGATTGCTAACTATACGGTGAATCGTTTTAAACAAAATCCTTTTACACAAAAACACATACTAAAAGCCAACTACTTTTTTGCCACTAGCGGTTTCGAACTTATTTACAACGCTCATTTTCCTAAGGCTTTGGGCAATTGGGATATTGATTTGGAATCGAAATATACCAGCCCTAATTTCACCATTAATTTCTTTGGTTATGGGAACGAAACCATCAACAACGACGAAACGTTTGGAATGGATTATAACCGTGTGCGTCTAAGAACATTATCCATAACTCCCTCTCTGAAAAAAATAGGAAGAATGGGCAGTGAATGGAACTTTGGAACAATTATAGAACGCATAACCGTTGAAGAAAGCACAAACCGTTTTATTAATACGCCTGGTGTGGTTAATCCTGAGATTTTCGAAAGACAAAAATTTGCAGGTGCCAGTGCCTCCTATTCTTTTGAAAACTACGATTTGCCTGCTTTTCCAAGTATGGGATTTGGTTTTTCGATAAAAGGAACTTGGAAAATGAATTTAGAAGAGCTCAACCGAAACTTCACAGCTTTGGAAACCAAAATTAACCTTAACCATCGCTTAGATAAAAAAGGAAAACTAGTACTGGCTACAATTTTAAAATCGAAAATACTTTTTAATGACCATTACGAATTCTATCAAGGCGCCACATTAGGAGGAGATTATGACCTTAGAGGTTTTAGAAATGAACGCTTTTTAGGAAAACGTTCGTTCTATCAAAGCAGTGATATTCGTTGGCAATTGGGGAAAATCAAAAAAAGCTTATTACCACTTTCTTATGGTGTTCTTGGCGGATTCGATTACGGCCGTGTTTGGCTCCCTAGTGAAAGTTCCAGCAAATGGCACCAAGCCTTTGGTGGTGGCCTTTGGCTAAACGGATTGAATGTGCTAACTGCTAGAATTACTTATTTTAAAAGTAGAGACGAAGAAGCGAGACTTTCTGTGGGCTTAGGGTTTGGATTTTAATTGACGTAGCGAAGTCAAATACATTTTTGACCTTCCTTTTTTCTCGGCTTCATCAGCGATTAGTAGTTGATTATTGTCGATAAAAGCAATGGATTCTTTTAGTGAAAAATGCCCTAATTCAAAAAGAGTTTTGCTTCCGTTAAGTACCGTTCCTCCTTTGAATCCAGATAGCAAAAATACTTTGTCGTGGCAAAGCAGCACGATTTTGCTTTTATCAGGACTTAGTGCCGCTCCAGTGATTTGACAACTGTTGTAAGTATCGCACGTTTTAATTTTTCCAATTAATTGCGCTTGCTGCACGCCAGCCGCATTTCGGATTTTATACACCAGCGAAGTTCCGTCAAAATTTTTGCTTCTGTTTTTGGTAAACAAATAAAAATAGCCTTCCCATTCAATAAACGCTTCGGTGTCGAAAAGTAGTGCCGATTTTTTAGGGGGAAATTCTTTTTGCTCCGGAAACGAAAAGGAAATTTTATAGTCCGCTTTTGCAGAAGAGGCATTGAGTTTTGAAGCTCTAATTTTGTAAATACACAAATCACGACGCGTATTGTCATTGTTCCCAAAATCGCCAATATACACATTGCCTTGCGTATCTTTGGTTAACTCTTCCCAATCAACATTGGAGGCATTGGTGATGGCACACGTCTTTTTGAGGTCACCCGAATGCGCATCTAAACCAAAGAGCACGTTGTCATTACCGCTATCCTCTAATCCCCAAATCATTTTGGTTTGAGGCATATATACCATTCCCGAAATTTCCTTTATTTTTTTTGGCAATTCAAATTGTACGGCCAGAACACCGCTGTCACTTTGACAAGCCAAACATACAATCCCTATCAAAACTATAATTCTCTTTTTCATAATTAAGTCTTTAAATAATATGACTATCCGTGACTAGTACCATTTCACAGAATAAATTAGTTGTTGAATGTTTTTCACAAATATAATCCTTTCTGATCTTTGCGTCTTCGCGAACCCAATTTCACGCAAAGGCGCAGAGACGCAAAGTATATTGTCATTATTTAGACTGTTGGTATGAGTTACGGACAGTCATATAAAATAAAAGCTCAAGATAAGAAAGATTACTAAAAAAAGAGGCTGATGTAGCCTCTTTTAAAATGAAATTGATTAGATAAACTTACTTTTTTATAAACTTCCAAGTAGATGAAGTAGATCCTATTTTTAGATTACAAACATATAATCCTTTAGGTAAAGTAGATAAGTTAAGTGTTATTTTATCTGAAGTACTTATATTTTTAGAAGTAGAAAATACTTTTGTTCCCAAAGTAGAAAATATTTCAATGGTAGTCTCTCCTTCTATTTCTCCTGTTAGATCAATGTATAAATTAGCATCAACAAATGTGGGATAAAGTTTTATATTATTAATTTTTTCTGTCTTTGTTCCTAAAATAGTACAACCAGATGACATTACACCTGTCGAGGAAACATTCAAAGTTGCTCCTGCACCACAATTTCCGTTAGCCACTGCAGTAGCAACATCAGCCACAGGTATAATAGTGTAAGCATAAGATGGTTTTGAAACCGAACCTACATTGGCACTTCCGTTTATACAGCCATCAAAAGTGAGCCCAACAGTACCTCCATCGGTACTATTGTAATTACGATAAACACTGGCAATATTGGCAAAATTGGTATTCTCTACATAGCAAGTAGTGTTATTATTTCCGCCGCCTAAGCCAATGGCCAATGAACCAGAAACCGAAGTGTTGTAATAGCAATTTAAGAGATGTAATTCTGCATTTCTGGCTCTAGGCATTCTCTCTTTGCAACCCTCTGCCCAATAGCAGTTTTGAAAAGTGATGCTGTAATGTCCATCTGTAGGGAAATCCGACTTACTGGATCCTACCAAATTGGTAAAACGATGGTCATCCGCACCGCCAGGACCACCAGCTTTTGCAGGTTTTAAATAAGTAAACTTGCACCATGAAATGGTAGTATTGTCACCGGCTCCTTTGTTATCAAAATTTCCGTCGGTGCCATCTTGAAACTCACAATGATCGACCCAAAGATTGGTACACTCAGAAGTGAGATTGTCACGACCATCTACATCATAAGCGCCAGGTCCTTCAAAAATAAGATTTCTAATAATCACGTTGTTTGAGCCTGGTTTTAAATAAAGAATTCCTGAGCCCGTTGCTGTTTGATTAGTATTGACCAAGCGTGCTCCTTCTAAACCGATGATGGTTTTATTGGTGAGTGTTTCACTAGTGTAACTACAATTAATCGTTCCAGAAACCAAAATAACTTGGGGAGTAGTCAATTTGATAGCGGCTTTAAATTCATCGTAAGTAGTAACGGTAACAGGAGTGGCATTGCCCCCACCAGTAGCGGCAGCTCCAAAGCCTTCGGGTTTAGACATAAAATAATTTTGTCCAAAGGCCATCAAAAACACAAAAAAAAAGAAAGATGAAAATACTGTTTTCTTCATAAAATAATTAGTAGGTTAAGATTTTGGGAAATCAGTGCAAAATACAATAATTTGACTTCATGTAATCCATTACCCAACCAGATAATTCTTTTTATTTTTATATGACTGTCCGTAACTCCTACCAAATAGTCAAAGTATTTAATTCACTTTGCGTCTCTGCGCCTTTGCGTGAAATTGAACTCGCCAAGTCGCAGAGTCGCAAAGAATAGAATGAATCAAGCTTAAAAATAGTGGAGAACTAATTTAAGCTATGAAATAGTCCTAGTCACGGATAGTCATATATTTTTTTATACCAATTGATGATAATTCATAAATTCTGCTTAAGAAAAGAGTTTTTATTGCACTAGTAATTCTTTTGTATGGAAAAAAAATAAGAGACACCATTCTAAAATTCAAGAAGTTATTTTTGCCTTTTAGAAGCAATCCTGTTCTCAAAAAACTAAAAAATAGTATATGAATAAAACGACACCTACTGATTAATGAGTTAAATAAATAAATGAATAAGTAACACAATTGAGATACTAATCTTGTAAAACCAACATTAACTGTTTTTTAACCAAAACAAAATTGTGCGTTTTTCTTGATTTCAATAACTTTACATTGTGAAAAAATCAAAAAACATAGCATTTTTATTTCTTTTATTTTCATATTCTTTATTATGGACCATTGACTGCTATTTAGATATAAAATCATCTAAAACAATAGAATGGACCGTGAAGAATGAAACTCAAAAGGAATTGGACTCCGAATTTTTTTGGGTATTCAAAGTTGAATCTTTGGGTAATACTAAAAAAGAATACTTTAGCATTCGAAGACCAAAAGTGATTATGGATTCTTTTTATACCACGGGAATTTATCTGCAAAAACATTGTCCCCCGCCAGAATGCTAGTTCTTTTTCTGCTCATTTATATTTAAAAACAACAAGAAAAAAATTAGTCCTATGAGAACTTTTATAACTTTATTATTTTTAGCTATTGCTGCACCATTTTTTGCTCAATCACATGTTTTAGTCAAACATAATGGTGAAAAACTGAATGTGAATTACATCAAAACCAACAACAATTTAATCTACTTCAACGCTGAAAAAGAGCAAGTAGAGCAAACGATAAGCACTTTTGCGATAGCGGAATTGATCAACACTACCACAAATGCTGTAACCAAAGTTTCAGATAAAATTGTAGTAAGCGGTGAGCAAGATTACAACAAAGTAATTGTTCTTGCTCCCAATGCAACTGCTGGTTTATCATTGACTGCTAATGACTCAAAATACGTAAACCGACTAAAAGGTCAAGCTCCATTGGCTGTTCAACAACAAAATATTAATGCTTTGAAAAGGAAAGCTGCCAAAGAAGGGATTCCATTTGTTTCTGTGGCAAAAATCAACAGAGCGGAATCAAGTGCTACAATGTACACTTACTAAATACCATAAAAGCAAAAAAAGCTCCAAATTTGGAGCTTTTTTTTTGAAAATTTATTTATCATCAGACGTATACTTTTTTAGATAGGCTCTGGTTTTTCTTCCTGATTCCTTCAAATCAATATCCTTCCAATTACCATCAGATTTGGCTGTTTTATAAAGCATCGAACAAGTTTCATCTTTATCAGAAACAGACCAAGTAATCCAACTTAATTTTCTTGCTTCCATCCAATCAATGTATTCTTCCCAAGCTTTTACATTCAAAGGACCATCGCCTGTAGCTTCCATTCCCGCCGATTCTGAGACAAAAATTGGCAATCCACTTTTTATAGCTTCATCGGTCCGATCTCGGAGCCACTTTTCGTGTGTTGCTGCATAAAAATGCATAGTGTACATCAAATTATCAAATCCTTTGATAGGGTCTTGAGCAGGAAGTTGAATCTCTTGATCCCACTTTGGGCTTCCTACCAAAATGATATTATCTGGATCATTAGCCCGTATTACTTTGATGACTTCCTCTGAATACGCCTTGACTTCGGGCCAAGTTTCATAATCAGGTTCATTGAATACTTCATAAATCACATTCGGATATTTTCCGTATTTCTTGGACATTTCTGCAAAAAACACTTTTGCCTCTTGGAGATTGATGTTATGACTATGCCAATCAATAATAACATAAATATCAGATTTTATGACTCCTTTTACTACTGACTCCAATTTTTCTTTTGAAAACTCGGTGGCTTTAAGATAGGGATACTCCCCTACTTCGATTCCTAGAGCGGCGCGAACCACGGTGCAATTAAAATCTTTTTTTAACCAATCTACTGCTTTTGCATTGTAAAAACGGGGCCACATACTATGCCAGCCAAAACTTACACCCCTAAGAACAATAGGATTTTGATTTTTATCTACAAGTTGTGTTCCTTTTACGCTTAGTTGCCCATGTTTCTTCACGAACTGAGCGTTAGAACAAAGTCCGACGAGCAAAAGCGATACGATAAAAAAATGGTGCTTAGAATTCATATACAACAGCTTAAGGGATTAATTTCAAAGTGATAACATCATGGGCAATGATAGAGGCGGTAAAATTTTTCTTGGTTGATCCTGCACTTTTATTCTTCCAAAGATCTTGAAGTTGGTACGTGGTTTTGGTAAAATCGGCTTCAAAGCCAAAATCAGCATCTTTAATTGGGTGTTTTTTCCAATCGAAATTGATCGATTTAGGCAACTCGGTTCTGTTTAAAAAAGTGACTGCCCAAGCTCCATCTGACAAAGGTTTCACCCAAACTTCTACACCATCCTCGACCGTCAATTTGAATCCTTGAATTCCTAGTTTGTCTTGATTTACGGCAATTAAATTTTTATTGGTCAAAATAGCCAAAGTTTCCGGTTTCATTTTTCTAAAATCATTTCCAGCGATAAGAGGAGAAGCCAACATGCACCACATCGCAAAGTGCGAACGATCTTCGATAGTGGTCATCTCATTACCTACCTCCATCATATCAAAATCATTCCAATGATCAGGACCAGAAAACTTACGAATGTCTTTTCGCATTTCGGCAATTTTCATGAATCCCCAAGAAGACCAATTTTCTGGATGTTTGAATTCGCAATCAAAACAAGGATAGATATCTCCCGAAATTCTCCAAAGGTTTCCAACTGGCTTTCCCCATTCCCATGGTTGATTATCACCCCATTCGCATAAGCTAAATACGATAGGACGCCCTGCTTTTTTGAGGGCATTACTCATAGTAGTATAAGCTTCTTTAGCAGTAATTCCGGCCGTATTACACCAATCGTATTTTAGAAAATCAACACCCAAATTAGCATAAAAACGAGCATCTTGGTATTCGTAACCACGTGTTCCAGGATAGCCCGCACAGGTTTGTGTTCCGGCACAATTGTACAACCCGAATTTTAGTCCTTTGGAGTGTACATAATCGATTAGGAATTTCATTCCGTTGGGAAATTTTATAGGATCTGGTACTAAATTTCCGTTTGCATCACGTTCTTTGGCCATCCAGCCATCGTCTAGCACAATATAATTGTAGCCAGCAGCAGCCATTCCAGAAGACACCATAATGTCTGCGGTTTCTTTGACTAACTTTTCGTCAATATTTGTTGCGAAAGTATTCCAAGAATTCCAACCCATAGGTGGCGTCATGGCAAGACCTTCGTATTTTCCGAGTTCCTGCGTATGGGTGTTGCCTTGGGCAAAACTTAAAATTATGTTAGCACTTATAAGTAAAGTGAATATTATTTTTTTCATTTTTTTTATGTATAAACAAGAATTCCCTAACTGCTCAATGTTAGGGAATATCTCAAAACTAACTCAAATAAAAACCAAATTAAGTAATGAAAACTAAATAGTGTCATACTTTTATCGATTTCTCGCAAAGAAGCAAAGCCGCAAAGAAAGCTCTTTGAATACTGCGCCTTAGCATCTTAGCGAGAATACTGCTTAGTAAATTACCAGCGAAATATTGTAAGTCAAAATTGGAATTGAATCAACCAATTTATAACCCCAGTAATTTATTTCAAAACAAAACCTATATCATCAATAAGAATTGTGTTTCCCCCAAAGTTTCCTGATTCTTGAAAAGTCAACTTATCTAAAAATGTTGGGTTACCGATATCCTTGAATGGCACTTCGACAACTGTCCAAACCATGGATAACGGCATAATAATTTGATAACTCCAACCTCCGTTATCTCCATTAAAAACTAACTTCAATGAACCCTCTTTTGCCCCTTTCAACGCAATTCTAACTGATTTGTAAGCTGTAAGGTCTTTTTGAGTTTTAAACTTAATGTCCATACCAGACCAGCCTGGAAATTCAGCTTTGATAGATTTTACCCCTTGAAATGCATCTTGAGTGTTCGCAATGTCTAAAGGATAATTTCCCCATGGACCGATATAATCTAACAGATAAAAATCATCATCATAAGCGGCCGAACCAACAGATTGTTTTGAAACAGCCGAGCCAGAAATATTAGTTACGGTAATGTATTTTTTATCGGCACCTGCGGGTAACTTAATTTTAATTTCTTCTAAAGATGAAGAAATTACTGGAACGCTTACTGCACCGATAGTCACGGTAGGATTTAAAAAATACTTTCCTTTGATGACCACTTCGTCTCCAGCTGACGCATTGATAGGATTAAAACCAGACAAAGTAGGCGAAGGTGGCGCTATAACAAAGTCAAATTCTGCCGTCCCGATTTGGGTTACTACTTTAAGTTTATTGCTAGCATTAGCATAAGGTGTATTTTCATCTATTAATACAAAAATTTCAGTATCTGTAACTAAAACAGGATTAAAATACGTGTCAAAATCATTAAAATAGATTTTTTGAACAGTAGAAAATCCACTACCTCGAATGATGTAAAAGTTCTTTGGATCGCCTTGCGTCACTGGAGTTAAATCTCCTTCCTGAGCTTTAACCACACTTGTAATGGCTAAAGTTGTACCAGAATCGCTTTCGTTATCACACGAAGAAAACAAACCTAGTGCCATCACTACCATGGTAAAAAAAGGCAGGATGTATTTTGTTTTTAAATTTTTCATAGGTATAAATTTTAAAAATTATTTAAAGGTATAAGGAACTGGTGCTTCCAATAATTTGGGGTTCTTAGCTACTTCATTATCTGGATAATCCATATAGAAATCATTGGCAGCATGGTTATTTGGATCATAGGTTGGTGTAAAGAAACGTGCTCCGTATCTGTCTCCTCTATTTTGCGCTGACATGATAGCAATGGCTTTAGTTTTATCGATACGTCCTAAATCAAACCAATAATCGCCTTCAAAGCACAATTCTTTTCTTCTTTCAAGAAAGATATCATCGAAAGTAATCGAGGTCAAATCTGTTAATCCAGCTCTTTTTCTCACGGCATTAATAGATTTTAGTGCGGCAGCATCAGAGGTAGTTGCGCCACCCGCCAAAATAGCTTCGGCATGAATTAGTAATAATTCTGCATATCTCATTTTATACGTATTGTTGTCCATCATTGCCCAAGCATCTGCTGGTCCCGTAACGGCTCCGTTTACTACGCCAATACAATATTTTTTGATGGCTCCACCTGAACCTTGGGCCAAATCTTTACCAGTAGGCACCGTAAATCCAGTTCCTGTTGTAGTTTTTATATTAGGATACGCATCACCTCCTACCATGATAGTTTCGTGCTTTCTCTTGTCATTGGCAGCATAAAGCGTGAAAATTTCTTGTGCTGGACCAAAAACTCCTGCATAAGAGGCATTTGAAGTAGACAAATCACCATCTTTAAAACCAAATTGCGTGTTGCAGTTGTTGGCAGAACCATAGTTTCCGTCACCTTTCCATTGAATAGCAAAAATTGATTCTTCATTATTATTGTTACCGTAAGTAAACAAATCACCAAAACTCTTTGTAGGTAATTGATCTCCTCCTAATAATTTGAATTCGCCACTATTGATTACCAATTCAGCCATCTTTTTGGCATTAGCATAGTCTTTTTGATACAAATATACTTTGGCCAACAGAGCTCTTGCAGAACCTTTTGATACATGACCGTTACTAGCATAATTTGCGCCTCTATTTTTATCTACCAATAAGTCGATTGCTTTTAAATAATCCATCTCGATTAATTTGTAGATATCCTCAACTCTATTAGTATTAACATACGGATTACTTGCAAATTCTAATGGATTTTCAATGATTGGCACTGGCCCCCATAGTCTTACCAAATCAAAATATGCCGTAGCTCTCAAGAAATAAGCTTCTCCAACGGTGTTATCTAAAACGTCTTTACTTACCGCAGGCCCAACTCTTGAAGGCAAAAAGTTAATGATCATATTCGATTGTTGCACATTGGCCCATAAAGCAGACCAACCGTTTACCAATTCTGGATCACTTCCGTTCAAAGAGAAAGAAACTAATCCGCTCACATCCGGAGATCCCGAGTACATGTTACCAGAACCCACTTCTACAGCCCACCAAAACTTGTTATACATTTGAAACCAAGTCCTACTGTACATCCCATTCGAAGCCGAAGAAACTTGATCATTTGTACTATAATATGAGTCTAAACTAATTCCGTCTTCTGAAGGTCTATCAGTAAAATCATCTTGACATGAACTTAACATCAGAAATGCTGTTGCTAAAAGCAGCAAACTATATTTATTTAAAAAAGATTTCTTTTTCATTTTGTTTCTATTTTTATTAAAATTCAACATTTAACCCTAGAGAAAATGTTCTAGATATGGGATATCTTCCGTTATCAATTCCAGACAAAAGCACATTTTGGTTGAAAGAACCAATCTCAGGATCATACCCTGTATATTTTGTGAAAGTAAATAAGTTTTGAGCCGTAGCATACAATCTCAATCTTGACATTTTGATTCTGTCAATAATATCACGCGGGAAAGAATATCCAAAAGTTACGTTTTGAATTCGGATGTAAGATCCATCTTCAACATAACGAGACGAAATTACTAAGTTATTGTTGGCAGTATTAGCAATAGGTCTAGGATTATTACTACTTGTATTACTTGCAGAATAATAGTCTAAAGCATCTACTAATTGATTGTCGTATAAAGAAGCATTCGTAGTACCTGCTCTTTTGGTTAAATTCATGACATCATTCCCATAAGACCCTTGAAGAAAAACAGATAGATCTAAATTTTTGTATTTAAAGTTATTGGTAAAACCAAAAGTAAAATCTGGGTGAGGATTACCAATGAATGTTTTGTCTTTTGGATCAATTACCCCATCACCATTGATGTCTTTGTATTTTACATCACCCAAAGCTGTTTCTCCAGCTGCTGTTCCTACAGGTTGTCCAAATTGAAGTGGCGCAGTATTTAAAACGTTTTGATCTTTAAATAATCCTTCGGCAACATAACCGTAAAACATACCAATAGGATTGCCTACCAAAGTATTGGTAACTACAACTGGTTGGTATCCATTTGTATTTACTTCTTGCGTTAAAATAATTCCATTGGCAATTTCATCTAAGTTGTTTTTGTAATGAGAAACCACTAAAGATGTATCCCAATTAAAGTTTCCTGAGGATTTAGTATCAAAACCTAAAGTAATATCAAAACCTTTGTTACTCATCGTTCCTAGGTTAGAGTAAGGAGCCGAAATCCCTCCGTATTGACCTCCACCACCAGTTAAGTAGAGTGGTAATGGTACTTGGAACAAGAAATCTTTGGACACTTTATTATACATATCAAAACTTGCGAATAATTTAGAGCTGAATAATGTAAAATCTATCCCAAAGTTGGTTTGATTTAGTGACTCCCATTTTAAGTCTGGATTAGGATAATTAGAAGGTAAAAAACCACTTCCTAAACCTGAATTTTGTACTGCCAACATAGCCGAATAGCTATTGTTTGGAATTTGCTGATTTCCAGTTTCACCATAACCAAATCTAAATTTGATGTTATCTATATAGTCGCGAGTAGACTCCATGAAAGTCTCATTAGACAATTTCCAAGAACCAGAAATAGATTTAAAAACTCCTTTTTGATTGTCTGTAGTAGGATCGAACTTTGAAGAAACGTCTTGACGAATAGATCCTGTGATACTATATTTATTCTTAAAATCATAAATCACACGAGAGAAAAGTGAGGAAAGTGAGGCACTTCCTTTATATTGTGTGATGGTATTATTATCAACATCTGCCAAGTTAATGGTATGAATCGAATTGGTTTTGAATCCTTGTGCAGAGGCGATTAAACCTTCCCAGTGAGAATCATTTGCTTCTTGACCCACCAAAATAGTGAATTTATGTTCTCCAAAACTTTTGTCATACGTCAATAAGTTTTTTACGTTCGTAGAATACCAGTTTTGTCTTCTAACATCTAAATCTGCTAATAAATTTACTTGACTTCCCCAAGCGTAAGAAGGTCTAAAGTCATCATTTTCTGAAAATTCGGTATTCGCAGCAATTTCAACTCGGTATTTTAAACCTTTAAAAATATCGGCTTCGGCATAAACATTTCCTAAGAAATTTTTTCTAACCAATTTATTTTCTCTGGTCAAAGCCTCGGCAACTGGATTATAATACGTCACATTTTGCTCTGATGTTGGAGGCCCTGCAAAAGTTCCGTCTAAATTTCTAACAGCAATATCTGGGGCTTGTAGCAAAGTGTTTGCGATTAATCCAGAAAAACTCTGATTTACTGTAATATCTTCATTCGTAATACCGCCAGTAATATTTCCGCCTACTCTTAACCAGTTTTTAATTTTAGAATCTAAGTTCAAACGAACCGTGTATCGCTTTAAACCTGAGTTGATAATCGTTCCTTGGTTATCCAAATAACTTCCGGATAAGTAATAGTTCGTTCCGTCTTTAGCTCCTGAAAAAGACAATTGGTGACTTTTAGTAATAGCCGTTCTGTATACTTCATCTTGCCAATTGGTCCCTGGTCCTAACAATTGTGGTTGAGAAAACTCTTGACGTGTTTGAAAACCCCAAAGTTTGGCCAATTCTGTTTTTAAAGTAGCGTATTGTCTTAAATTCAAAACATCTAATTTGTTGGCTACAGTGCTAAAAGAAGTAAAGTTTTCATAAGAAATTCTTCCGGTTCCTTTTTTTCCAGATTTTGTGGTAATAATAATTACCCCATTAGCACCTCTTGATCCATAAATAGCTGTTGCAGAAGCGTCTTTTAAGATATCCATGGTTTCAATATCACTTGGATTGATCATTGATAATGGGCTCACCGCATTATTACCACTGCCTCCAGAAGCAGAAAATCCATCTTTACCAGCTAAGGCTTGACCACTAGTCGATTTTCCGGTAGCATCACCAGAAACGGGCACGCCATCAATTACATACAAAGGTTCATTAGTACCTGAAATAGAAGTAGTACCACGAACCCTTACCGAAGCAGCACTTCCGGGAGCTCCAGAGTTATTAGTAACAGTTACACCGGCTGCTTTTCCTTGCAGCATTTGGTCTACGCTCACCATTTTGATATTTTCTAAATCCTTGGCTTTTACAGAAGAAATAGAACTGTTCACATCTTTTCGCTTTTGAGTTCCATATCCCACATTTACCACTACTTCTTTCAAATCTTCTGAAGTAGGAGTTAAGAGTACATTCAACTCTTTGGCTCCATTTACCGCAACTTTCTTAGTAACGTAACCAATAAAAGAAAAGGATAAAGTAGCATTATTAGGCACATCGATTTCGTATTGACCATCAAAACCCGTTGAAACTCCTTTTGATACACCAACAACATTCACATTAGCACCCGGAATAGAAACTCCAGTGGCGTCTTTTACCGTTCCTCTTACTTTATTTTGTGCAATAATAAGATTACTGGAGAGCAATACAATTAAAAACATTGGAACCACTTTGAGGTCGCCTTTCCAATGTAAAAAATTAGACAATAGTTTTTTCATAATAAGTGTTTAGTTAGTTAAGCCTTTAAAACCAGAAATAAGAAATTCTAATTTTAAATTCATATTAATTAATCTGTTTTATAATTAACAAATTTATAACACAACTAAACATCAAATTAATAGTATTATATCAATTGATGATAATATTTTTACTTTAATGAAAACAAACGAAGAATACCATAATAATATCTGTATAAAAATGAGATATGTTTAAAAAAAGCCTATATAAATAGAAATTAAATAATTTATAATCACGTAAACGCACGTATTTCAAACGTTTTCGCAATAAAAAACACCCCTTTAAAGTATTCTTTTAAGCCCCGAAAAATCTTCTCTGTATTGACTGGGAGTTCTTTTTTTAATGGTTTTGAAACTCCTGTTGAAATTCGCAATATTATTAAACCCAGATTTAAATGCAATTTCAGAAACACTTAAATCCTTTTCAATCAACCATCTAGCCGCATATCCAATTCGGATATCATTAATATAATTCACAAAAGTTTTCCCTGTTCGCTTCTTAATAAATCGATTAAACGATATGGTAGTCATACTCGCCACATTAGCCACATCTTCTAATTTGATCTTCTCCGAAAAATTCTTCTGCACATACTCGTAGATCAATTTCATCTTATCATACTCCTCAAAAGTATCATGATCTACTGTAAATGTGGACAATAACCGTTGATTTCTAGAAGTTGCCAAATCATATAATATAGAGGTGATTTCCAAGAAATAGTCCATTCCATCCAGCTTTGAGAGCTTAATCAAGCGATCTGTGAGCGCTTCGGCAGTACTTTTTGAAAATAAAATACCATGTATAGAACGGTTAAACATATCTTTTATAGGATGCATGATTCGTCTTGACAACAACGATTCATGAAACAAATCATTATGGAATTGAATGGTAATTTCCCGAATCTCTTTATTGGTACATTTATTCAATTCCCAGCCATGATATAAATTGGGCCCTACCAAAACTAGCTCAACCTCATCTATTTCCTCGATATTATCACCCACTACCCGCTTCACTCCTTTCCCATTTTTAATAAAATTAATTTCAAATTCTGGATGATAATGCACCGGAAAATCAAAATTATCTTTAGTTCTATCAAACACCAAAAAACTATCTCCACCAGACAACGGAGGGATTTCTCTATAAAAATTAGTTAAAGTACTCATGTTATTTTCTTTTTTACATGCAATTATATGATATAAATTTGATAAAATAATACTACTAAGACAAAAGACTTCGAATTATCTTTGAAAAATAGAATTATATATTTTTCAATTGTATTCCTATAAATTAATCAAAATCACTTTTTATTAAACTAAATTTTATACGATTATCAAATTATCATCTGATTTGAACTATTTTTATAAAAACGGTTGCTTACAAAGAGAAAAACAATATAAACCACTGAAAACAAAACCATTGTGAATGAATATCTATAAAATAATCCCCACAAGTCTATTCCTACTAAGTATTACCACCATTGGTTTTAGCCAAACGGATAATACTATTTTATCAATTTCAGACAAAAAATCAACACAAGAAACCGTTACATTGTACAAAAAACTAGTAACAACAAGTAAAAAAGCCATCCTTTTTGGCCACCAAGACGATTTGACTTACGGTGTAAACTGGAAATATGAAGCTGGACGAAGCGATGTAAAAGACGTTTCAGGAGATTATCCCGCAGTATATGGATGGGATCTTGGAGGTATTGAAAAAAACAGTCCAAAAAATCTAGATGGTGTACCTTTTGATCTTATGAGACAATACATGGCCGAGGTTAAAAAAAGAGGAGGCGTGAATACCATTAGCTGGCACTTGGACAATCCCATGAGCGGAAAAAATGCTTGGGATAACTCCACAAAAACGATAGTTTCTATATTACCTGGTGGCGAAAATCATAAAAAATTCAAATCGTGGTTGGACAAAGAAGCTACGTTTTTAAAATCATTGAAAGATGAAAAAGGAAAAGCTATCCCTATTTTATATCGCCCTTTTCATGAACTCACAGGCAATTGGTTCTGGTGGGGAAAAGGAAATTGTACACCCGAAGAATTCAAAAACTTATGGCATTTTTCCTTTGAATACCTACAGAAAAAAGGCGTTCACAACTTAATTTATGTATTCAATACCGCCGATTTTAACTCAAAAGAAGAATTTCTTGCCTTTTATCCAGGTTCAAATTATGTAGATATCTTGAGTTTTGATAAGTATCTATATAATGATCCTACCAAAGACAATTCCTTTGTAGAAAGTTGTCAAAAGCAATTTCAAATCATGAGCGAAGTTGCCAAAGAACAAAACAAAATCATGGCATTTGCCGAAACAGGCTACGAAGCTATCCCTTACAGTCAATGGTGGACGGATACCCTGATGAAAGCTATGGGTAATTTCGAAATTTCATATGTCTTAGTCTGGCGCAATCATGGATGGCAGGAACAAGAGAAAAAAATGCACTATTATGCTCCATTCAAAGGGCAAACTAGCGCTAAAGATTTTGTAGATTTCTATAATCTAGAACGCATTTTCTTTGAGAAAGATGCAGCAAAAGAAAGCCTTTACAACAACTAATTACCAAAACTTTATCCCAAAAAAATGCACGAAAAAATAAGTTTAAAAGAAAAAATAGGTTATGGACTTGGTGATGCTGCCTCTTCAATGTTTTGGAAAATATTCAGCATGTACCTACTGTTTTTCTACACCGACGTGTTTGGTCTAGCACCAGCTGTAGTGGGAACCATGTTTTTAATCACTAGAATTTGGGACTCTTGCTTTGACCCCATCGTAGGGATTCTTGCTGATAGAACAACCTCAAAATGGGGGAAATTTAGACCTTATTTATTATGGACCGCCATCCCATTTGCAATAATTGGAGTATTAACTTTTTACACGCCAGATTTTGACGAAAAAGGCAAAATCATTTACGCTTACGTGACCTATTCGTTAATGATGATGGTATATTCTGTAATCAATGTGCCTTATGCCTCGTTGCTTGGCGTTTTATCCTCAGATCGAAAAGAACGAACCACCCTTTCTTCTTATCGAATGGTGTTTGCCTTTGGGGGCAGTTTATTAGCACTTTGGCTTATCGAACCCTTAGTAAATTATTTTGGTGGGAACCTGAATTCAAAATCAGGTTGGTTGATAACAATTGCCGTTTTTGGAGTTATTACCACGATTTTCTTTTGGGCCTGTTTTTTATGGACTAAAGAAAGAGTACAACCTATCTCTGACGAAAAATCGAACTTGAAAGAAGATTTAAACGACTTACTAAAAAATCGCCCATGGTGGATTCTTCTAGGCGCCGGAATTGGAGCTTTGATCTTCAATTCAATCAGAGATGGAGCCGCGGTTTACTATTTCAAATACTATGTAAGTAGCACCATTAATTTTGATTTCACCCTTTTCGGGACTGATTTTCATATGACGCCTACTTCAATTTATTTGGTCTTAGGCCAAGCGGCCAATATTATTGGAGTTGTAATTGCTACGCCCATTGCCAATAGATTAGGAAAGAAAAACACATTCTTGGGCACTATGTTTCTAGCAGCCATCTTTAGTCTGATTTTTTATCTGTTCAAAAACGATGAAATCTATTGGATTTTAAGTTTTCAGGTATTAATAAGTATTTGTGCAGGTTGCATCTTCCCATTAATCTGGTCGATGTATGCTGATAGCGCTGATTATTCTGAATGGAAACAAGGCCGAAGAGCAACTGGATTAGTATTTTCTGCTTCTTCTATGTCACAAAAATTTGGCTGGACTATTGGAGGAGCTGGAACCGGATGGCTATTAGGCTATTATGGTTTCCAAGCGAATGTAACACAAACCGCCGATACACAAAACGGTATTCAACTCATGCTGAGTATACTCCCTGCAATAGCAGCAATACTATCCGTTATTTTCATCTTCTTTTACCCACTGAACGAAGAAAAATTACAAATAATAGAGGACGAACTCAACAATAAACGAGAACAATAAAAATAAACTTTGAATTAGTATTTTATAGCATGATTACATCAGAAAACACCATAGTAGCCGATCGATTAGAGCACTTGAAAAAAGAATTTCAAGCGCTAATTGAGAAAAAAAACGAACCAGAAAACACCGCTGGAAACGGAATATATACCCGATATAAAAATCCAATAATAACGGCTGCTCATACTCCACTAGAATGGCGTTATGACTTTGATCCAAACAGCAATCCTATGCTATTGGAGCGCATTGGTATTAATGCTACATTCAACGCTGGCGCCCTAAAATGGAACAACAAATACATCACTGTGGTACGTGTAGAAGGGGTAGACAGAAAATCTTTCTTTGCTATTGCCGAAAGCCCAAATGGAGTGGATAACTTTAAATTTTGGGACAAACCTTGTGTTATTCCTCAAACTGAAGAACCTGATACCAATGTGTACGATATGCGTTTAATTGCACACGAAGACGGCTGGATTTATGGCATCTTTTGTACCGAACGCAAAGACCCAAAAGCTCCCGCAGGTGACACCAGTATGGCTATTGCCAATGCAGGAATTGTGCGTACCAAAGATTTACTGAATTGGGAACGATTACCCGATTTAATTTCTAATACTGGACAACAACGTAATGTGGTTTTACATCCTGAATTTGTGGACGGAAAATATGCCTTATACACTCGCCCACAAGATGGCTTCATCGATGTTGGAAACGGTGGCGGTATTGGCTTAGGTTATGTAGAAGAAATGATCAATCCAGTAGTAAAAGAAGAACAAATCATCTATGGAAAACAATACCATACCGTGTATGAACTAAAAAATGGTTTGGGCCCAGCTCCTATCAAAACACCAAAAGGATGGTTGCATTTAGCACATGGTGTTCGTAATACCGCCGCTGGTCTTCGTTATACACTTTATATGTTCATGACCGATTTGCATGATATTTCGAAAGTAACACATTATCCTGCTGGACATTTTATGGCGCCAGAAAACACGGAAAGAATCGGCGATGTATCGAACGTATTGTTCTCAAACGGTTGGATTGCCGATGAAGATGGAACCGTTTATATCTATTACGCTTCATCGGATACACGCATGCACGTAGCTGTTTCAAGTATTGAGCAATTAGTTGACTATGTAACCAACACACCCGAAGACACGTTTACTTCTGCAGGTTCCGTACAAACCATTATCAAACAAGTAGAAAAAAATAAATTACTCTAGACCTGTGACAACCGAATTAAAAAATCTGAAAATCGAGTTACGATTAGAACTCCAAAATATTCTTGAGTATTGGATGACCCATACAATCGATAACAAAAGCGGAGGATTTATAGGTCAAATTGATTTTGAAAATCATAAAAATGATACTGCTGAAAAAGGCGCTGTCTTAAATGCTCGAATTCTTTGGGCATTTTCGGCGGCCTATCATTTGTCTCAGAACGAAGAACATAAAACCACTGCTAGAAGAGCTTTTGAATACATCAAAAACTACTTTCTTGACCCTGAACACGGCGGTATATTTTGGAGTTTACACGCTGATGGTACCCCAAAGGACACCAAAAATCAAATTTATGCCTTGGGTTTTGTGATTTACGGAATGGCTGAATATTACTCGATTTCGAATAATGAAGAAGCGTTAACGATAGCTATTCAGCTTTATAAAAAAATAGAAACTTATAGCTTTGACCCAATAAACAAAGGCTATCTAGAAGCCTTTACTCGTGACTGGAAACTCATTGACGACTTGCGTTTGAGCGACAAAGATGCCAACGAAAAGAAAACGATGAACACGCATTTGCACATCGTAGAAGGATATGCCAATTTGTATAAAGTTTGGAAAGACGAAACGCTTCGTCAAACGATAATCGAACTTTTAACCACCATAGAAATCCATTTCATCAATACCGAAAATGGCCATTTGCGTTTGTTCTTTGATGAAAATTGGATCGAAAAACCGGATGTCATTTCTTATGGTCACGATATTGAGGCGGCTTGGTTATTGCTACAATGCGCCGAAATAACTTGCGACACTACTTTGATTGCTCACTATAAAAAACATGCAATACAAATCGCAGAAGTGACCAAAGAAGGCATCGACACTGATGGAGGATTATGGTACGAATACAATCCTAAAACACAAAAATTAATGGCCGAAAAACATTCATGGCCACAAGCCGAATTGATAATTGGCTATTACAATGCTTGGCAGCTTACAGGAAATCAAGGCTATTTAGACATCGTTTTAAACAATTGGTCTTTTGTTAAAAAACACATTATTGACCATCAAAATGGAGAATGGTTTTGGGGTGTAAATAGCGATTATGCTACTATGCAAAAAGACAAAGCAGGTTTCTGGAAATGCCCATACCACAACAGCCGTGCTTGTATAGAACTCATTCACCGAATTTAAAAAAACCACAACATGAAAAACCACTTGCTTAAAAAACTAGTTTTCGGCACCATAGTAGTATTAAATAGTTGTTCGCAAGACAATCCTGTTTCAGATCCAGTTGTGGTTGATCCTCCGTTAGTAGTTACTGATTTGCTAACAACAAAAAATGTAAAAACCTATATGGTCGATGCCAATGCAACCGACGCAACAGTAGCCTTATTTTACAATTTAAAAAAACTTGCTAAAACCCATTTTGCTATAGGTCAACAAGATGCCTTTAATGGCTTTTACAACAACGGTTCATCAGCACAATCTGATATTAAAAAAACGACAGGAAACGACCCCGCAGTTTTAGGTTTAGATTTTATGTTTATTACCGACAAAAACAATAACGGGCAAAGCGATAATTGGTTTTACCAACAAGAAAAAATAATCATTGATGATGCCAAAGAAGCCTTCGGCAAAGGAATGATTACCACTTTTGCCTGGCACTTGAGAGAACCCTTCAACGAAGAAAGTTTTTATGCTGCCGATATGACCGAAACACAAAAAAACACCGCTTTTAAAAGTATTTTACCCGGCGGAACCAACCACAATTGGTACAAACAAAAATTAGACAAAATCGCTTCTGTTTTCTTGAACTTAAAGGACGCTAATGGCGTATTGATTCCTGTAATTTTTCGTCCATTTCATGAATTTGATGGCAATTGGTTTTGGTGGGGACAAAATTACTGTACCGCCGAAGAATATAAAACTGCTTTTCAATTCACAGTCGATTACCTCAAAAACACCAAAGGAGTACATAATGTATTGTATGCCTTTTCGCCCGATAACTCGTATAGCACCGCAACCAACTATTTGAGCAGATATCCTGGTGACGCTTATGTGGATGTACTTGGAATGGATAATTATGGTGACTTTAATAACCAGGGGCAAACTGGAGCCGATCGTGCAAATGCGAAACTAAAAATGATTTCGGAACTTGCCATTAGCAAAGTAAAAATTGCAGCTATGACCGAAACAGGTTATCAAGTAACAGCTACTACTCCTGCCATAGCCAATTGGTTCTCGACTTATTTATACAGTTCCCTTACCAACAACAACATCGAGATAAGTTACGTACTCTTTTGGACCAATTCAAAAGACGGTTATTACGTACCCACACCGGGCACTTCAAATGTGTCAGATTTTACCACTTTTGCTACAAAATCTAAATCGGCTCTACTAAATAAATTACCTAAAATGTACGTTTTACCTAATTAATTTTCAAATGAAGAAAGTATTCCTATTGTCATTTTTACTTGTTTGTACTGCTATTGGACAAGCTCAAAAAATGATTACCGTAAAAGATAACCAATTCATCAAAAACGGTAAAGCCTACCATTTTATTGGAACAAATTATTGGTATGGCGCGATGATTGGTGCCAAAACAGGCGACCGAAAGCGTCTTTTAAAAGAATTAGATGAACTCAAAGCTAATGGTATAACCAATTTAAGAATCCTTGTGGGCGCTGAGGGCGGCAATCAAGATTATACTGTTACACCAGCTTTACAACCTACTAAAAATAGTTATAACACTGAACTACTAGAAGGTCTAGACTATGTATTATCCGAAATGGGTAAACGCGATTTGAACGCTATTTTGTACCTCAACAACAATTGGGAATGGTCAGGCGGAATGGCAAAATATTTAGAGTGGAATGGTTACGGACAAGTACCCAATCCTAATATTGCTCCCAACACTTGGCCACAGTTTATGGAATTCACCTCCAAATTTCATACTTGCGAACCCTGCAAAGCGGATTTTATAAAACACCTTCAGTTTATTATGGGAAGAACCAATACAATCACCCATAAAAAATACACTGAGGATCCCGCTATTATGGCTTGGGAAGTAGCCAATGAGCCACGCGTGTTTACGAAAGAAAATGAAGCTGCTTTTACCCAATGGCTCAATGAAGTGGTAAACGAAATGAACCGATTGGACCCAAACCACCTCATCACAACAGGTTCTGAAGGGAAAGCGGGTTCTAATGACGATTTAGCCACCTTCGAAAGAACACATACCAATCCAAATATAGACTATTTAACTATGCACATTTGGCCCAAAAATTGGGGCTGGTACAAAATTGAAGATGAAAATGGATCCACTCCAATCGCTATTGAAAAAACAATGGCGTATATCGATGAACATATCGCAGTCGCTAAGAGATTGCAAAAACCAATTGTCTTAGAAGAATTTGGCTACCCAAGAAGTCAAGAAAGTCTAGATAGAAAGGCTTCGGCAGTATACAGAAACGATTTTTACAAAGCTGTATTTGATCGACTGTCGAAAGCTATTAAAGAAAAAGAACCATTCGTCGCCTTGAACTTTTGGGGATATGCGGGCATAGCCAAAAACAATCCCAAAGATGGAAAATGGAAAATAGGCTTAGACTTCACCACTGATCCTCCTCAAGAACCACAGGGATTAAACTCTGTTTTCTCGTCAGAAACCAGCACTATGGAGTTGATTAAAAAGTACAATAAAAGCATTAAAAAAATGTAATAAAAAAGGATGAAGCATATCAAAACTTCATCCTTTTTATTTATCAATTGTTATTTAAAAAACTGTATTTAACTCAAAACCCGTTCAATAGCCTCCAATTCATCCGTTGAAAAAGACAGCGAATTCAGACTGTCGAGATTATTATTCAATTGCCCCACAGAACTCGCTCCAATCAACACCGAAGTTATTCTTTCATCTTTGAGCAACCAAGCCAAAGCCATTTGTGCCAAGGATTGATTTCGCTCCTTTGCTATTTCGTTCAATCGAATGATTTTCTGAATGCGTTGCTCCGAAACTTCGGCTTCTTGTAAATGTCCATTGGGATTGTGAGCCCGAGAATTTTCTGGAATACCTTTCAAATATTTATCCGTCAAAAGACCTTGTGCCAAAGGCGAAAAAGCAATACAACCCACACCCTTTTCTTCGAGAACGTTTAGCAATCCTTCTTCGGGAGTTCTTACAAACATTGAATATTTCGCTTGATGAATCAAACAAGGCGTGCCTAATCGCTTCAAAATTTCGGTAGCCTCTCTGGTTTGTTCTGGATTGTAATTCGAAATGCCAGCATACAAGGCTTTCCCACTTCGAACGGCAAAATCTAAGGCCATCATCGTTTCTTCTAAAGGCGTTTCTGGATCAAAACGATGCGAATAAAAAATATCCACATAGTCTACATTCATTCGCTTCAAGCTCTGATCCAAACTTGATAACAGGTATTTTCGTGATCCCCAATCGCCATAAGGACCTTCCCACATAGTGTAGCCCGCTTTGGTCGAAATTACAATTTGGTCTCGCAGATTGCCTTGAAAATTATTCTTTAGTATCTGACCAAAATTCGTCTCTGCCGAACCTCGAACTGGTCCATAATTATTAGCCAAATCAAAATGAGTAATCCCTCGATCAAAAGCAGTTTTAGCGATACTTTCCGCATTTTCAAAAGAATCCACCGAACCGAAGTTGTGCCATAAACCCAAAGAAATTTGCGGTAATAACAGGCCACTTTTCCCACATCTGTTGTATTTCATTTATTTCCTTTTTTAGTAATTAATACAGCCTCTAACAAAAATTTACTTGACTATCCGTTACTTATATCAATAGTAAAAAGGAACGCAGATGACGCAGATTTAAACGGATTCTTTATAAATAAATCAGCGAAATTGCGAACCATCCGTGTCATCCGTGTTCCATTGCTGGCACACATAGCGAACAGCTTTAAGAATTTATTTTTAAAATAGCTAGACACTTTTTGTAGATTTGTAACAAATGGTAAAATTATGAATAATTGGCAAAACTTGATTTCAATAAACCCTGATATTCGTTTTGGAAAACCAACGATAACAGGAACACGAATTTGTGTGTCTGATATTTTATCTTGGCTTGCACAGGGTATGTCGATGGAACAAATTATTTTGGACTTTCCAGAACTAAAAAAAGAAGACATTCTGGCTGCCTTAGCCTTTGCAGCTAACAGAGAAAATATCACCAAAATAATTGCAGCTTAATGAAATTGCTTCTTGACGCTAATATTTCAGTGCTATTTGGGAATTTGCCAAAAAAAACAATTTCACAATACTCACCCACGATGAAGATTTTGAAAAACTATTACTTTTGAATGGTACACCACCAAAAGTAATAGTTTTAAAAACGTTCAATCAAAATACAAAACAACTTGCTCAAACATTACTAGATAAAAAGACAACTATTGAATCTTTTATTCTAAATGACGAGCTGATGATTCTAGAAATTTATGAATTACTCCAACTCAAATTTCCCTTCCAAACCTTTATCCGAGCTTCCGCCAACCATCAGTTTAAAGGTTCCTGCTTCTACCAAGTATTTCCCAGCATTGTCATAGAATCCTAGCTCCTTCTCCGTCAAAGTAAAGGTTACCGTTTTGGTTTCTCCTTTTTTCAAAGCAATCAACTCGAAGCCTTTTAGTTCTTTTACAGGTCTGGCCAAACTTGCCGCAACGTCTTGGATATACAATTGCGCCACCTCTTTACCATCATAATTACCGGAATTGGTAATATCCACCGAAACCACAACCGGCTCTCCTTTTGCGAAAGAAGCTTTGTTGATTTTCAAATTTTTATAATCGAAAGTAGTGTAACTCAATCCAAAACCAAAAGGAAACAAAGGTGTTTTTTCTACATCAGTATAATGCGACCAGAACACATTTTTGTCACTATTTACAGGTCTTCCTGTGTTGTAATTGTTATAATAAATTGGTACTTGACCTACATTTCTTGGGAAAGACATTGGCAATTTACCACTCGGATTGTAATCGCCATACAACACCTGAGCCACCGCATTACCGGTTTGTGTTCCCAAATGCCAAGCCTCAACAATCGCAGGAATATGTTCCGCTGCCCAAGGCAAAGCCAAAGGTCGACCGTTGTTTAAAACCAAAACAATATTCGGATTCACTTTATAAATTGCTTCTAATAATTCTTGTTGAACGCCAGGTAAATCAAGATTCGTTCTACTACGCCCTTCGCCTGATTGAAAACCGTGTTCGCCCAAAACCATCACTACCACATCTGCTGTTGCTGCAACTTTCTTGGCTGCTTCAAATCCGCTTTTATCGGTGGTATTGAACACCAGCTCAGACGTAAAAGTAGCTTTTTCTGTAATCAAATCGGCTCCTTTTTCAAACGTCAATTGATTGCCTTTGTACTGTTGCATTCCTTCCAAAACAGAAACCGCAGAATTATCATCCGAGGCAATTCTCCAGCTTCCCAACGGACTGTTTTTATCATTGGCCAATGCTCCAATCAAGGCAATTTTTTGACCCGATTTTTTTAGCGGAAGTATCCCTTCCCCAGCCTTACCCGAAGGAGATGGAGTATTTTTCAACAATACAATCGACTTTTTCGCCATGTCCAGCACTGCCTCATTGTTGGCCTTACTACCCAAGGTCGTTTTCTCGCGCTTTTCATCACAATATTTATACGGATTATCAAACAAGCCCAATTCGAATTTCACACGCAAAATTCTGCGAACCGCATCGTCTACCAACGCTTCTTTTACTTTTCCTTCTTTGATCAACTTTACCAATTCGACCACATACAAATGCGATTCCATATCCATATCTGACCCCGCAATCACGGCCTTTGCAGTCGCTTCTGCTCCATCTTTGGCAAAACCGTGCGGAATCATTTCCCGAACCGAAGCCCAATCTGACACCACAAAACCGTCAAATTTCCATTGTCCTTTTAAAATATCCCTTTGCAAAAAGGCATTACCTGTAGCAGGAACGCCATTCAAAATATTAAACGAATTCATCAACGTACGCACACCCGCCTCTGTCGCCGCTTTAAACGGAGGCAAAACGGTATTGTATAATTTAGAATCGCTAATGTCTACCGTATTGTAATCCCTTCCTGATTCGGCAAAACCGTAGGCCGCAAAATGTTTTGCACAAGCTGCTATCGTATTCACCTTCAGCAAATCGGATTTGGTATCACCTTGAAAACCAGTTACTCTAGCTTTGGCAATTTTACTTCCCAAATAAGGATCTTCTCCCGCACCTTCCATCACACGTCCCCAACGCGCATCATTCGAAATATCCACATTTGGGCCAAATGTCCAGTTGATTCCCACCGCCGATGCTTCGTCTGCTGCCACTTGAGCCGATTTTTTAATCGCCTCCAAATCCCAGCTCGCAGCTTCGGCCAACGGAATCGGGCTCAAGGTTTTGTATCCGTGAATCACATCAAAACCTATAATCAACGGAATGCCTAATCGGGTTTCTTCGACGGCTATTTTTTGTACCGCTTTTACTTCCTTCACGCCACGAACTGTAAGCATTGAGCCTACCCATCCTTTGCGTAAATGCTCGTATTTCTTTGCTGCATCGCCTCCTTTGGGTGCTGGTCCCGTTACTTCCCAAAAGCCGTTGTATTGGTTCATTTGTCCCACTTTTTCCTCCAGCGTCATTTGTTGCATCAACAAATCAATTCGTTCTTCAATGGGTTTAGTTGGATCTAAATGGGGTCTTTTTTGTGCATTCATACTTACTGTTGTCATCAGGGCAAAAAACCCTGTCATTACTACTATTTTTTGCTTCATATTATGTTTTTTTTCAACCCTTTCAGAGTTCAAAACTCTGAAAGGGTTAAGAGAGGTTTATGAATTAAAAGTTACTCACTTATAAAAGTCGAAGCCGGCAAATTGGCTTGATTAAAAAGTGTCGCTTGATCCGTATTTTTCCATGCGTAACGCACTTTAGTCGGCGCCTTTACTTTATCCGATTGTACGATGACCAAATTATTTTTAATCACAGCTGTTGCTTTATAAAACACATTGTCAGCACCCGCAACTTCAAACAAATCGGTTTTCTTATCCTTAAAATACAAGCCTTCGGCATAGTCAAAAGTGACTATTACTTTACTTTTTTCTATTTTTATGGCTTTAAACAAAGGACCATTCACCAACTTTTCGTTGATTTTATAGGTATTCGCCAAAGCCAAATTCCCCAATCGAATCCCCACCGATTTTTTATCCTTTGGATGAATATCATCAATAGGCGAAATATCGCTAGTAACCACCATTCCTGTATTGGGAACTTGTTGGGCTATTTTTCGCTGAGCATCGCGAATCACAGCACCACCAAAATGATTTTCTCCATACTTATAAGGAGCAATTTGAACCACATAAAACGGAAAGTTGTACTGCCACAATTGTCTCCATGAAGTAATTAAAGCTGTGAGGGTTTTATCATAAACTGTTGAGCCCACATTGCTTTCTCCTTGGTACCATAAGGCCCCAGCAATCTTAAATTTAGTCCACGGATAAATCATAGCATTAAAGGCACGTCCCGGCTGATTGGGGCCATAACTTTCTTCTTTTCTAGTTTTGGCAGCTTCCAACAAAACAGCCTCTTTTTGAATCACTTCTTCGGGCATCCAAATCTCCGCTGGCGTTCCTCCCCAATTGGATGAAATCAAACCAATCGGTACATTTTTTAATTCTTCTTGCAAACGTTGCCCAAAAAAATAGCCCACCGCGCTGAAATATTTCATCGTTTCGGGTGTGCATACTGTCCAAGTTCCTGATATATTATTTTGGGGAGTTGTAGCCGTTAATTTCGGTACCAAAAACAAACGAATATTTGGGTTCGTAGCATTATTTACTTCTTCATCGCCATTCTCAATTCCCCAACTGGCATTCATTTCCATATTCGATTGCCCAGAACAAATCCAAACTTCTCCAATCAAAATGTTTTTAAGAACAAGCTCGTTGTACCCTTTTATGGTAATTGTATAAGGCCCTCCTTCTTTGGGCGTTGGAATCTTAATTTGCCATTGGGCTTGATTGCTCGCTTTGATTTTGTACGTTTCGTTGTTCCAACTCGGAGCAATCACTACTTCTTCCTGCGGATTTGCCCAACCCCATAATGTCACCTCAGCATTGCGTTGCAACACCATATTATCCGAAAAAATATTCGGAAGCGTAACATTGGCGAAGGCCAAACCAACTTGGAAGAAAACGACTAGGGCAAAAAGTCTATTTTTCATATATGTAAAATTTATTTTTCATCGGTCATATATGGTATCGCCTATTATTTATCGGTGTTTGTTTACAACAAACTTTTTATTAGTGGCGATTTCATATAATAATTTTTTAAAAAACGGCAATAATTGATTCGCCATCACTTTATCATCGTTAGTATCGGGATGATAACCACAACCTTTGGGAGACATCGGCTGGAATTCAAATAAAGCAATTGGTTTGTGCGCTTTATCCATTTCAAAAGCTTGGATCACTTTTTTCAAGCATCTCACCAAAGTCACATTACGTTTTCCCGAAACCATTGGGCTAGTCAACAAAACAATTCGGGTATTGGGTGAATGTTTGTAAACAGTTTTGATAAAATCAATATAATTCGCTACGTATTTTTCTTCATTAAAAGGTAGTCTTGGCTTTTTTCCATCACCATCCGAAAGATCATTGGTACCCAAACAAATGCTCACCAAATCTGGCTGAAAAGCAAAATCATACGATTTGGATTGGTCTTTGTTCAAGTATAAATTTTCGTATACATCAGGCATAATGGCTTCTTCCAAATGCTCGTCATTCCAGTTGCGATACATCCCAATTCCAGAAACAGAACTCAACAGATAGTCTGCATCCAAACTTCTAGAAAGCACTGGTCCGTAGGCTAAATAGCCGTTGTGTTGATCGTACCATTCGCCCGACCCACAAGGAATCGGATTCGAATCATTGCCCATCCCACAAGTAATCGAATCACCGATGAACTCGATTTTCTTTTTCTTTTTGATTTTTGCTTTCGAGGGAATTACTTGGGCTGTCGTGCCTGCAAAAAGCACACTGCCATTGGCCGCCTCCGTGGCTTTATACACCTCTAATCGATGCTTTTTTTTAGCAGAAGTAACTTGTATTGGAAAAGATTGAGCACTTCCTTTCTCTATTCGCAAACGGCCCAAATACTGACCATCTACTACCACAGAAACATAATTATGATGTTCAAAACCATCCACACTTTGAAGCGAAATAGCACAAGTCGAACCCGTAAACTCAAAAGCCACCGAAGCAGCCGAACCAATAAGAAGAACTTGATTATTATCGAGTGGCGCTAGTCGACCTGACAAAGTATAATAATTAGAGCTTTCTTGCTTTTGTTGCGCCAATACATTCATCGCTAACAACAAAAACAGAGCAAAACGTAACTTATTTAAAAACATCAATTTTGGAAATTTATTTAACATAAGCTACAAATTTAAAGGGATTGATTAGTAAATTTAGATACTATTATTTCATTTTCTAATCAAATACTACCAAATGGATTCATAGTTCATCTTTTTCGAATCCTCTTCCATTTGACACATTAGGCAAATCAGTTTGATTACCCGAAAAGTAAGCGCACAAAAAAACCACCCTTTTGAGAGTGGTTTGATTGCTTTCATTATCTATTCTGTATTAGCTTTTCACTGCTGCTGCAACTACTGTTCCTTTGATAGTTAATACTTTTGGAGTAGTCTCTGCATTAGAAGTTACCGTAACTGTTTTAGTAAAAGCTCCAACAGCAGCTGCATTATAAGTAGCTGTAACTGTTCCTGATTTTCCTGGAGCGATTGGAGTTTTAGTATAATTAGTAGCTGTACAACCACAAGAACCTTGTACATTAGTCAAAATTACAGGAGTTTTTCCAGTGTTTTTGAATTCAAAAACAATCGGTTTTGGAGTACCTTGAGGGATAGAACCCACATCAATAGTTTCTGATTTCCAAACCAAAACACTTGCATAATTTGCTACTTTGGTTACCATTGTTTTAACTGGAGTAATAGCCGAGAAAGACATTAATCCAAAAGCTACTGCTAATAAAGAGATTTTTAACATTTTCATAATTTGTATATTTAATTGTTTAGTTTTCTATTTTTCAAATATAATGACTCTTTTTGGCATTGCTGTTAAACAAATTCAAATGATTGTTAACGACTTGTTAATGCCTTAAAAACAACTTATTTTTACTTAATATTACATCAAAAAAATACCCTTTCTTGAAAATCAATCGCCTCAATAGTATCATTGTCATTGGACTCATTGCCATCATCGGTATTTTATTGGCACAACTTTTATGGACCAAAGAAGCTTTTCGAATCGAAGAAAAAAAGTTCAGTCAAAAAGCTCATATTGCTTTATATGAAGTGGCTAAAAACTTGTACAAAGGCAACAATCAGGAAATTCCGGTGCAAAATCCAGTGCAAAAAATCTCTAATGATTATTACATCGTTAATGTTGAGAATGATTTTGATGCCTCGATTTTGGAATTTTACCTCAAATCGGTTTTCAAAAAGTTGGGCGTAACCACAGATTTTGAATATGCCATTTATAATTGTCAGAGTGACGAAATGGTGTATGGCAATTATGTTTCCCTTGACGAAAAAGACACTTCAAAACATTCCATTCATTTTCCCAAACACAAAAACTTGGTCTATTATTTTGCCATTCGTTTTCCCAACGAAACGAGCTTTTTATTCAGCTCTCTTAAGTTTTGGTTTGTGCTTTCATTGGTTTTGGTACTGATTCTTTTGATTTATGTGTATTCCATTTACACGCTTTTGCAACAAAAAAAATATTCCGATTTGCAACGTGATTTCATCAACAATATGACGCACGAATTCAAAACACCCTTGTCGTCTATACTCATTGCTTCGAATTATTTGAGCAAACAAAAACCAATTACCGATGACGAAAAGTTGGAAAAATACGCCCAAATCATTGTGGAGCAAAGCAACAAACTGAACCAGCACATCGAGAAGATTTTGACGATTGCCAAATCGGATGCCACGCCGTTACAACTCCAAAAAACTACGTTTGAGTTCCTTCCTATCATCATAGAAATCATAGAAAACTGTCAACTCAAACATCCTACGGTGGTGTTTCATTTAGAGAATCAAAGTAGCAAAACTCAACTAAACGGTGATTTTTTTCATTTTTCAAACATCATTTATAATTTATTCGACAATGCGATAAAATATTGTGAAAAAACACCCGAAATCACACTTCGTTTTACCGATACCAAACAGCATTTACAAATAGACTGCATCGATAACGGAATTGGGATTGAGCCCAAAAAAATTCCTTTTATTTTTGATAAATTTTACCGAATTCCCTCCAAAAAAAGTAATGAAATCAATGGTTTTGGACTAGGATTGTATTACGTGAAAAAAATTTGCGACTTACATCATTGGAAAATAACTGCAAAAAACAACGAGACTTTTGGAACAACCATAACTATAGTATTGCCGATAAAAAATGAATAATCCAAAAATTTTATATGTCGAAGATGATGCCACTTTGGCTTTTTTGACAAAAGACAATTTAGAACAAAATCAGTACAATGTTTATCATTGTGAAGATGGCGTGGCTGCTTTAGAATGCTTTCATAAAATAGCTTTTGATATTTGTATTTTCGATATTATGCTACCCAAAAAAGATGGCTTTGAATTGGCTGAAGCCATACGAAAAGTCGACACTCATATTCCCATCATTTTCCTTTCGGCCAAAACACTCAAAGAAGACCGCATCAAAGGATTGCGTTTGGGCGCCGATGACTATTTAGTAAAACCCTTTAGCATCGAAGAGTTATTGCTCAAGATTGAAATTTTCTTAAAGCGCTCTCAAAAAAAGGAAAAAATCGACATTGCACAATATCAAATTGGAAAATACACGTTCGACACCAAAAACTACTTACTTTGGAATACCTCCGAAAAAATAAAATTAACCCAAAGAGAATCCGAATTATTGAAGTTATTTCTCGATAATAAAAATGTTGTTCTAAAACGAGAAGCAATCTTAACGGCGCTTTGGGGCAATGACGATTATTTTATGGGTCGTAGCTTGGATGTATTTATTTCGAGATTGCGCAAAATTCTGGCCAATGAGCCCGGAATTTCCATTGAAAACCTTCACGGTATAGGGTTTCGTTTTTTTGAATCATACTATTGATTAATTGTTGCTTTTTTTTATAAATTTATTTAAAACTTTATTTTTCAACTTTATAAACAAAAAAGGAAATGATTTCGACTACAAAAAAGCTCTTTTTTTTGATACTGCCTTTTTGGCTACTGATTTTTCCTAAAACAATCAATGCTCAATCTTCAAATGCCATTGAAATTTCTCCTTTTACCAAACTCCAAAAAGGGATTGCATTTATTGGTTTAACGGGAGGAGCAAATACTAGAACGAGTCAAAACGAAAATATATTGATCACAAATATTATTGATCGACAAAAAAATGGTTTTAATATTCAAGCCAATGGGGGCTATTTTTTGAGTAATTCCTTTGCAGTTGGAGCGGTAGCAAAATATGATTGGGCTGAACTGAATCAAATATTAGAAAACTCTGAGGGTATAAAAACGTATGTAAAAGAGGCAAAAAGTAGTCTTGGAGGAGGTTTTTTCATAAAAAATTACATTCCTATAACTCCCAATGGTCGATTCAATCTTTTTAATGTGGTGGGTTTGGGAGTAAATGTTGAGAATAAAGTTTCTGAACAGACCACAAATGATATCCTAACCAGATATTATACTGTTTCTAACATTTACAATCTAGGAATAAATCCTGGTATCCAAGTATTCATCATCAAGGGATTTGCTACAGAAGTAGGAGTTAACCTTGCTGGTTTTACACACAACAATAAAACAACTACAGTTAATGAAATAGAAAGCACCAAAATTAAAAGTAGTGAACTAGATTTAAAGTTGAATATTTTGTCTTTAAACGTAAGCTTTTATTATTTCTTTAAATCCTAATACAATGAGAACCAAAATTTTATTCCTAGCCTTACTTTGTATTGTTTTGTCCAATTGTGTCTCAGAAAACTATTTTGGGGAATCCGATCAAAAGAAAATATTGCGTTTTGTTTTGATTAATCAAGTGGGAAATACCATTATAGAAGAATCTACAGGAACCATCAGTATAAGTGTTGCCGCTAGCGCCAATATTAAAGAACTAAAACCTCAAGAAGTTCTGCTTTCTACTTTTGCCACAATTAGTCCATCAAGCGAGGAAACAATAGATTTTACCAATCCCGTAAAATATAGTGTTACCGCCGAAAATGGATCAACAAAAACCTATACCGTCACCGTAAAACAAGAAGGAAGTGAACCACAACTAGAAAATAGTTCCTTTGATGATTGGTATATGACTCCCAAAAATTACTACGAGCCCGGTAAAGATGCCAACTCCATTTGGGCAAGCGGAAATGCTGGAGTTACCACCCTTGGAAATGCTAATGTTACTCCTTTTACCATCAGCGGAACCAATCTTGCTGCAAAGTTGACAACCCAAGATATGGGCAGTTTAGCTGGGCTAGTCAATCAACGAATGGCCGCTGGCTCAATGTTTACGGGTAAATTTGAATTGGATGTATCAAATCCAATTAATTCTGCAAAATTTGGAATTCCTTTTGCCGCTAGACCTAAAAATTTCTCTGTAGAATATGCCTACAGTCCCGGTACGCCCTATTTAGATAGAAAAGGACAAACTTTAACCACCAAAGATGCCTGCGATATCTATGTTTTATTAGAAAACAGAAGCGGTACTGAAATAAAAAGAATCGCTACAGGTTGGTTTCGTTCCGAAGAAAAAGTAATTGACGCTTTTAAAACCATTACCATTTCATTGACTTACGGAGAATTAAACAATTCTTTTCCAGCCTATCAAAAACCTAAAAATGGTCTTCATGGCACTGCTGATGAAGCGGTCACCCATATTACGGTGGTTTTTTCCTCAAGTTTTAATGGCGATCAGCTAGAAGGAGGCACAAATAGTACCTTATTCGTCAACAATTTCAAATTGATCTATTAACCTGAGTTCAATTATTCAAGAACTTGTAATGAAATGGATATCCTGCAAGGTTTTTTTTTAACCTTGTAGGTATGAATTTAATTTATGAAATACCTACAAGGTCCAGAAAAAGACCTTGCAGGAACATCAAATAATCTAGCTAATTTTAAAAAAAGCTTTGTGATTTATTAATCGATCTCTAAAGAGGCACAAATAGTACCTTATTCGTCAACAATTTCAAATTGATCTATTAACCTGAGTTCAATTATTCAAGAACTTGAAATGAAATGGATATCCTGCAAGGTTTTTTTTTAACCTTATAGGTATGAATTTAATTTATGAAATACCTACAAGGTCCAGAAAAAGACCTTGCAGGAACATCAAATAATCTAGCTAATTTTAAAAAAAGCTTTGTGATTTATTAATCGATCTCAGGTTATTAATAAAAACTCAGAATTGTAATCTCTAAAAAAAATATTACAACGGAATATTACCGTGTTTTCTGTCTGGTCTATTGACTGTTTTTCCTTCGAGCATACTGAAGGCTTTCAACAACTTTCGCCGTGTATCTTCTGGAAGAATAACCTCATCTATAAATCCGCGTTGTGCTGCGGTATACGGATTGGCGAATAATTCCGCATATTCAGCTTCTTTTTCTAATAGTTTTGCTTCGTGGTCTTCGGCTTCGCTAATTTCTTTTTTGAAGATAATTTCTGAGGCTCCTTTGGCACCCATTACCGCAATTTCTGCCGTAGGCCAAGCAAAGTTCATATCGGCACCAATGTGTTTTGAGTTCATTACATCATAAGCACCACCATAAGCTTTTCGAGTAATCACCGTAACTCTTGGCACCGTCGCCTCACTAAAAGCATATAATAATTTAGCTCCGTGCACGATGATTCCGTTCCATTCTTGATCGGTACCTGGCAAGAAACCTGGAACGTCTTCCAACACCAACAACGGAATATTGAAACTGTCGCAAAAACGAACAAATCTCGCAGCTTTGATAGAACTCTTCACATCCAAACACCCTGCCAAAAACATTGGATTGTTGGCTACAATTCCGATACTTCTTCCTCCCAATCGGGCAAATCCAACAATTATATTTTCGGCATACTCTTTATGAATTTCATAAAAAGAATCGGCATCAATAATCCCTCGAATGACTTCGTGCATATCATACGGTTTGTTGGCACTGTCTGGAATAATTGTAGCCAATTCCATTCGTACTTCATCGCCCAGAACATAAGGTACTTTTGGAGTTGTTTCTTTATTATTTTGTGGCAAATAGCTCAAAAGATTTTTGATACTGTTCAACAAAGCTACTCCGTTGGGAGCAGTTAAATGCGCTACTCCTGATTTGGAAGCGTGCGTTACGGCTCCACCTAAAGCTTCTGAAGTTACCTCTTCATTGGTTACCGTTTTCACTACATTGGGTCCCGTAACAAACATATAACTGTTATTTTCTACCATCATGGTAAAATCGGTCATCGCAGGGGAATACACCGCACCTCCCGCACAAGGTCCCATAATCGCAGAAATCTGAGGTATCACCCCAGAAGATTGTACATTGCGATAAAAAATATCAGCGTAACCTCCCAGAGAACGAACGCCTTCTTGAATTCGGGCACCTCCAGAGTCATTTAATCCAATCATTGGCGCACCCACTTTGAGCGCCATATCCATTACTTTACAAATTTTCTCGGCGTGTGTTTCGGACAAAGAACCACCAAAAACGGTGAAATCTTGTGCAAAAACATAGACCAATCTGCCATTAATAGTTCCGTAACCTGTAACTACCCCATCTCCGTAAATCAGGTCCTTCTCCATACCAAAATCGGTAGTTCTGTGGGTAACCAACATCCCAATTTCTTCAAAAGAACCTTCGTCCAACAAATACATCACTCGCTCTCTTGCGGTTAGCTTCTTACTGGCGTGATGTTTATCAATTCGGACTTGACCACCACCCAATTGGGCTAGTGCTATTTTTTCGTTTAATACTTTTATTTTAGATTCCATGCTTTTTTTGTTGTTATTAAAATGTACCAAGCGCCTATTTAATTAGGCAATCGAAGCGTTTTTTGGTCCTGCAAATACTGTTTCAACGCCAATTTTGCTGCAATCAATGCTTCTTTTTGGGTTTGTTCTTTTAAAATCTCTGGATGGTAATACTTCTTTACAAAATTGGTATCAAAATCTCCCGAACGAAACGCCTCATGCTGCATTACAAAAGCACCAAAAGGTAAGGTGGTTTGCACGCCTTCCACTTTATAATCCGCAATAGCTTGTTCCATACGCTGAATAGCTTCTTCACGAGTGGCTCCGTAAGTGATTAATTTGGCCAACATCGGGTCATAATAAATAGGCACATCCATTCCTTGAGCATATCCGTTATCCACTCGGACACCTTCGCCTTCTGGCAATTGGTACACTTCTAAATTACCTACACTCGGTAAAAAACCATTTAAAGTATCTTCGGCATACACCCGTAATTCTACAGCGTGACCGTGAATTTTCAAATCCTCTTGTTGTAGAGACAACTTCTCCCCTCTAGCCACACGAATTTGCATTTCGACCAAATCGACTCCAGCAATAATTTCGGTAACTGGATGTTCTACTTGCAAACGCGTGTTCATTTCTAAGAAATAAAAATTCAATTGTTCATCCACCAAAAACTCCACGGTTCCTGCTCCTAAGTAATCACAAGATTTGGCTACCAACACGGCGGCTTCTCCCATTTTTTTTCGAATTTCAGGAGTGATGACTACAGAAGGTGCTTCCTCTACTACTTTTTGGTGACGGCGTTGAATACTACATTCTCTTTCGAACAAATACAACACATTGCCGTGACTATCCGCCATCACTTGTATTTCGATATGTCTTGATGAGGCCACATATTTTTCAATAAAAACCGCTCCATCACCAAAAGCAGCCACTGCCTCACTAATAGCTCGGTTCATTTGCGCTTCAAAATCGGCTTCATTATCTACCACGCGCATCCCTTTTCCGCCACCTCCAGCAGAAGCTTTAATTAAAATAGGAAAACCAATTGCTTTTGCAGTACGCTTAGCTTCTTCAATATCGGTAATTGCGTGATCCACCCCAGGAACCATTGGAATATCGTATTGTAGAACGGCTTCCTTGGCTGCCAATTTACTACCCATAATATGAATGGCTTTGGATTTTGGACCAATGAATATAATGTTGTTTTTTTCAGCTTCTTCGGCAAATTCAGCATTTTCACTCAAGAAACCATACCCTGGATGAATCGCATCAGCTTGAACCGCTTTGGCCACTTCTATAATTTTATTTCCTAACAAATAGGACTGATTGGATGGTGCTTCACCAATACAAACCGCTTCATCTGCAAAAGCTACGTGAGGCGCGTTTCGGTCTACAGTAGAATACACCGCCACTGTTTTGATTCCCATTTTTCGAGCAGTTTTCATCACACGAATCGCGATTTCTCCTCTATTGGCAACTAGTATTTTTTTCATATGATTATTTTTTTTAAGAGGAAAGAACAAAGAGGAAAGAAAACATCAAATTGAAAAAACACATTTTTTAAGGTCTATATTCTATTCTCTTTGCTCTTTATTCTATTATCTATTCTATTCAAATTCTACCAACAATTGTCCTTTATCTACGGCATCACCAACAGCTACTGCAATCGATTTGATGACTCCATTTCGTGGTGACTGAAAACTGTTTTCCATTTTCATCGCTCCCAAAATGAGTAAATTATCGTTTTCTTGAACGGTTTGTCCCACGCTGACATTGATTTCTAAAATCAAACCTGGCATGGGTGCTTTGATGGCATTTACTTTTTGTACGGTGCTGGTATCAAATCCCATATCCTTAATTAAAAGATCTAAAGCGTCTGCAATGGCAACAGTATACACTGAATTATTCACTTCAATAGTGTATTCCTTCTTATGAAAATCAGCAGCTACAATCTGAGCTTGATACCGCTTATTTTCGCTTAAAATATGAAATTGATTGTCAGTTGTCGCAACCGCATCCAGCGCATTGGCTGAGGCTGCATCGCATTCGAAATGAAAAGTATCATTTACTTTTAGTTGATAACTACTACTCATGTTTACATTTTTATTACTGGTAAAAGTAATTAAAGAAAACGTTTTCGTAATACAGCTAAAGTAAGATTTATGCAAAAAATAGTAAGTAGCTAACTGTTTTACAAGAAATCATAGCAAATGGTTTTCCTAACGATAGATTTCGAAAGAAAATTGTAAAGAAATTATAAAATTAATAATCCAAAGGACTGCAACGTTTGCATTGGTTTGGAGTACCAAAACAACTCAAAATCGGACAGATGTTGTTCAAAATCAGTTTTAAGTTCTTGATAAGAAATCCCCCTAGTCCCCGAAGGGGGAATATTTGAAACTGAAATCTTTTGAAGGATTTCAACCAACCATTCACCTTCGGCTTTATTGGTTTGAACAGCAAAACTTTCTTTCTTGTCGTGAAAGGTCAATTTAGCGAGTTCCCAAGAATTGCCTTTTTTGGATTTTGTGAAATATTCAACAGAAGGTTTTCCTCCCAACCAAACTATTTTAGCTGTTGGTTTGGTGGTGAAATTTTCTTCTTCTTGAAGCGCATTAAAAATAAAATCAGGGTGAATTTTGGTTTTTGGAATTTTGAAATCGAACCATTCTTGTAGCTCAAAGTCGAAACAAATACCGTGCATAAAATTGAACAAGGATTTCTTCAATCCGAAACTAAATTTTTCGTGGTCAATACCTGTTTTGTCAATATAATTAATGTCATTGATGGCAAAAACAGCCTCCCTCGCCCCCTCTGAAATTGGGGAGACTGGAACTACCCCAAACTTTTCTGGATACAATCCCACTGGGCTGTGTGCCGTCATAGCAAACTGATGCCAAAATCCGGATTGCAACACTCCCGCTTCAAACAATTGACGGACCATTTCGAGACTGTCTATCGTTTCTTGAACCGTTTGGGTTGGGTAACCGTACATCAAATACGCATGCACCATAATACCTGATTCC
>CAUPCW010000008.1:0-55233 GCA_963509895.1 uncultured Flavobacterium sp. | reverse complement strand
TTACGATATTTACAATGTGAACACGATTTTGAACACGATTTGAAAGAAAAGAAAAAATACTCCGAACCTAAGATCTACGATGCAGACGGCGATTTATCAAAACGCTGGTATGTTTATTTCTCTTTTCGCAAAACCGCTGATGCAGCTCTTGTTCGATTTCCAAATAACTTTTATGCCGCACAACATCTTGATAAAAAAGATAGACTACAATGGTTAAAAAAAATTCAGCGAACCTTATCTATACTTTTAAAAGATGGTTTCAATCCCTATAACCCAGAAAACAAGTTTGAATTTGATACTGAGGACAACTCAAATCAATCAATAGAAGAAGCAATTAAATTCGCTTTAAATATTAAAAAAAGCACCTTAGCAGCAACTTCATATAAAGGATTAGAAGGAAGAATTTTGCGTTTTGAAAAATGGCTGAATGAAAACGGATTTAAAAATAGATTGATTACGGCTGTAAATAAAAAAGTAGTTACCTCCTATTTAAATGAAATTTTAATTGCAACATCTGCAAAAAACAGAAATAACACCCGCACCGATATTAGTTCCATCTTTACTGTTTTAGCAGATAATGATATTATACCTGACAACTTTATTCATAAAGTTCCTGTATTAAAAAGTACACCCGAGAAAAACAAATCTTTTACTAGCGAGGAAGAGGCTAAAATCTTTCACTATTTAGACAAGAACAATAAGCTACTGGCTTTATACGTTAAGTTCATTTACTACAACTTTTTAAGACCAGTTGAAGTAAATCGAGTTAAAATTGGCGACATTGACTTAAATGATAAAACTTTAAAGATTAAAACCAAAACTGGGTTCAAAGTAAAGAGAATTCCCCAACTTCTAATTGACGAAATCCCTGTTCTCTCAAGCTATCCAAATGATGCCTATTTATTTGGAAGAAAAGATTTTGGCCAATTCTGGGAAGCCACAGAAAATAATAGAAGAAATGATTACTCTGATTATTTTTTGGAAGTAAAAAAAAAGTTAGGCTTTGATAAAAACTACGGTTTGTATAGTTTTAGACATACTTCTATAACTAAGCTCTACAATACTTTTATAAAAGAAATGACACCCGATGAAGCTGAATCCAATATCATGTCTATTACTGGGCATTCAACTAAAACCGCTCTAAGAAAATACTTAAGGGAAATAAATGCATATATTCCTGATGATTATTCTAAGTATATTAGATAGTTTACAGCCTTTTTAAGATAGTGTCATAAATTATACAAACTTAATTTAGCTTGTTGTCAATTAATTTTCTGGTCAATACAAAACAATATTCTTTCTTTAACACCTATGTTCATTCGTGACTTTGATTAGTGACAAAACTATTCTTTATGCTCTATTTACTAATGAATATTGCTTATTACCTTATTTACTAACACAATAGACCTTTTTTTGTTTATCTATTGGAATTTCAAAATAACAAGAAGTTAACTTTTAATCCTATTTCAGGTTAGAAATAGTTAATGAAAGAAGTATAAGTCTTTTGTGCATTGATTACTTTATTGACATAAGTCAAGGAATGTATCTGTTCGACCTTATTATTTTTGTCATCAATAAAAAAGATGATTTTTTGCGTAGCCCCTTTGTCTATGTAATCGCTTTATGGATATCTGAATTTAAAAGGATACCCTATGGAATAGCTTTTTAACACACTGTAAGTGTTCATATTGAGATCAGTATTTATTTAAAAGTGATGACAAAAGAAATATAAATTATTTAAAGCTGAAAAATCATCAAAGATCTAATTATTTCAAGTTCTAACGCTTACAAGTACTTTTAAATGATTCGGATTGAAAAAAAAGAAATCGTTAAAGAATGATAAATTATCTAAATTATAAAATGAATTTATGAAAAATACACTAGTTATGTTTTTAATTTTTTGTTCACTGATAGCAAAAGCTCAAGTTGATGATGTTATCACTAAACACAATGGAGAGATTGTTAAAGGAAAAGTTGTGAAAATAGAGGATTTCAATATTGTTTTTAAATATAGTGGAGAAGAAGCAGAAAATTCTGTTAGTAAATATGCCATTGAGAAAATTGTATATGGTAGTACAGGCAGAGTAGAAGAAATTTCTGGAAAGATAGTAGTTAATTCGGATAAAGACTGGCAAAAAGTAATCATTTTAGAAGAAAAAAGATATATATCTGGTTTAAAAAGAGGAGGTGATGTTAGAGGAAAAACAGGATTAATTAATATCCACACTGGCAATACAGGAGACCAAAAGGCTGAAAAAAAATTAAGAATGTCAGCTGCTGCACTTGGATGCCCTTTCGTTTTAGTCATTTCAGACAAAACAACCATTGGCTCAGATTCAAATGAAATTGGCGGAACACAAGTAATAAAAACAGGGATTGGATATAAATATTAATGATAGTTGATAATAGTGAAAAACAAGATGATTAAAGTCAGTTTTAAATAACAATTATAGTTAGTGATATTAATAAGTTTAAGCCTTTATAAATATTTGATTATATGAAAAAGTTTTTTTGTAAAACAATTTGTGCTTTAGCACTGCTTAGTGTCTTTGGGTGTTCCCTAAAAAACAAGTATTCTGCTCCTATAACTGATAATCTTGTCATTAATGATCTTTATCAAAAAGATATTGAAATACGTGAGATTGATGCTAAAACAGATACGGTTAATTTAGAAAAATATGATAAGAAACACAGAGAGCAAATATTTCAGTTTTTAGCCGAAAATAAAATTATAACGCCTAATGATAAGTTAAAAGCAGCATGGATTTTGCAGCATACTGCTGGGAAAATATGTGAAGGCGAGTTGACAAGCCTTAGTCCTGAAAATTTTTTACTTGCTTATAAACTATCTTCAAGTGCGCTTATGCAGTTGACCTTGCAAAAGGATACTATTTTAATAAAAAAGCTAAATCTACCCCGATTAGTTGCTTTAAATTTTGATAGATATTTATTATTCACCTATGGTTATCAAAAATTTGGTACTCAGTTTATTTTTGATGATAAGACTGGTGAAATGATATTAGCGCCAATAAATGAAAGTTTGTCAAATGATAAAGAAAGAAAACAATTTAATGTAGAACCTTTAGATCAGTTGCTAAAAAAATATAAAATAAAACCCATGCCAAAGCAATAAGACAAAAACAATGAAAAAGACATCTATACTAATGATTGCTTTATTTTTGAACATTTCTATTAGCTATCCGCAAACCAAAACAATTGAAAATGATAAAAATGTTGCATTCTATAATACTGCAAAAAACTGGTTTTCTGCATGGGAATTAATCAGTATGGATGTTTATAAAATGAACAAAGTCAAGCCTGTTGATTTTATTTTTTTTGACAAAACATATGTTTACTCAACTTCAAATGTGACTATTCCCGACGGGATTTCAATCAGTGGCCCCATATTGCTGAATCTCAATTTGAAATGGAAAAAAGCTGTTCATAATGGGAGTATAATAATGCCCGATAAAACAAAAATGGATGTTGGAATAATGGCTTTTGCAGCTACTATACCAAATAAAAATGGCAAATCCATTTTTGTTATGCCTTTGCCAAGTCTTTGGAAGGAAGCTGGAGTAAACAGTAGTGAGTTGGGACTGGATAACCTCTTAACAGGTATTTTTATTCATGAATTTTCTCACACTCAACTAATGCAGAATTTTGGAAATCAATTGTCATTACTTGAAAATAGTACGGATTTCAACATACCTTTTGATGATAACTTGATTCAAAGTATTTTCCAAAAAGACAACAACTATGTAAAAGCTTATAATCAAGAGGTTGATATCTTATATTATATTATAAAACAGGAAGACTTTAATAAAGGTTTATTCAATAGATCGTTAGCGTTGATGAAGCAAAGACATAATGCGTTTTTTAAAGAGAATTATAAAGAGTTTGTAGCTTTAGAAGATCTTTTTCTCACCATGGAAGGTTTGGGGCAATATTCAATGTATTTATGGCTGATACACCCCAAAGGAGGTAACTTCAATAAACAAATTGCAATTGATGGGGTGAGAAAAACTAAAAAGTGGTGGTCTCAAGAACAAGGTTTCGCAATGTTTCTGGTATTGGAAAAAATCTCTAAATCTAAGAAATGGGCAAAAGAATTGTTTGGTCACAAAACATCTACTATTACATCAATCATTGAAAAAAAATTGTAAAAATCAGAATACAGTTGAGTTTTTTTTAAATGAAATTGAAAAGAAATTTCAAAAGACAGTAATTAAACTGATGTTGGTAAAGAAAAACTATAAGATATGACACAGATAGAACAAATACTTCAATGTGAAAAAAAACTAACAGAAGCAATGAAAACTAATGACACAAAAGCATTAGATGAATTGTTATACGATAATTTAGTATTTATCATTCCTACTGGACAGCTTATTACTAAAGCAATGGATATGGAAAACTATCGATTGGGTAGAATGAAAATTTCTGAAATAGTTGCAGAAGACCCAATCATCAATACTATTGACGACATTTCTACCGTTACAGTTACAATCCATTTGAAAGGAAAATATGATGGCCAAAAAATTGATGGGAAATACAAGTATTTGAGAGTTTGGAAATTATTTGATAATTCATTGAAAGTAATTGCAGGAAGTTCATGTATAGCTCAATTAAACTAAAAATTAGAATAAACCTTGAAAACTATTGAAATTAGTTTTAACGGCTACAACATCACAACCGATAGAAACAAAATGATTGTTACTGCCATTCACGATTTTTATCAAATCATCCTGGCTGGAGCAACAATATTCCAATAAAAAAAAACACAAATAGCTATTGACAACTCCTTGAATTTTGGGTTGTTCCACAACGGACAACAAATAGGCTTTGCAAGAGTTATTTCTGATTTTTCTACAATTGCACAGCTATTTTTTTGTTATCTGCATAGCATTTTTCATCATAAAACGCAAGGTGGTTTCTTGAAGGAACTCATTGTCTTTTGAACTAACTACTTACTAAGCCCATCGTGATTTTAAAATCTGATGGGCTTTTTAGTACATGGTTATTAACTGTAATCGGTCTCATCTAGAGCTAGTGATCTGTTTTAGGTTCTTTTTTAAATACTATTTTAAGCTTGTTAATACCATTCTAAAACTTTCTAAACCTGCTTCAATATTTTCAATGATATCGGCTGCTAATACATCAGGGTCGGGTAAATTGTCTAAGTCGGCTAGGGATTTATCTTTTAGCCATGTAATGTCCAAACTGGTTTTGTCTCTAGCTATGATTTCATCGTAGGTAAACTTTCTCCATCGTCCTTCTGGATTGGCTTCAGAATTATAAGTTTCAACTCTTTTATTGATATTTTCCGAATTGTATAAGTTGATAAAATCTCTTAAGTCTTCCAACTTCAACGGATTCTTTTTTAGCGTATGATGAATGTTCGTTCTGTAATCATATACCCAAACCTCTTTTGTCCAAGGATCTTTGCTTGATGGTTTGCCATCAAAGAATAACACATTTGCTTTGACACCATTGGCATAAAATATACCTGTAGGCAAACGCAATATCGTATGTAAATTCGTCGTGTCTAATAACTTTTTACGCACTGTTTCGCCCACTCCACCTTCAAATAAAACGTTATCAGGCAAACCACTGCGGCTTGACCTGTGGTTTTGAGCATGGTGCGAATGTGTTGCACAAAGTTCAATTGCTTGTTACTCGTAGTTACCCAAAAATCCTGACGGTTATAAGTCAAATCCTCTTTTTCTTGCTCGCCTGCTTCATTGGTAAAGGTCATACTACTCTTTTTACCAAAAGGGGGATTGGCTAAAATATAATCATAACGGGTACCAGAATCCGTTATTAAGGAATCATTAGGAGAAATAAAATTATCCGAATCTATATCTCCAATGTTGTGCAAAAACAAATTCATTAGAGCCAGACGGCGGGTGCTGGCTACAATTTCGTTACCGAAAAAGGTTTCATATTTCAAAAACTTGGCGGCTTCTTTGTCTAAATCTCTGTTGGCTACCATCCAATCATAAGCAGCCAAAAAGAAACCACCCGTGCCACAAGCTGGATCGGCAATGGTTTTCATAGGTTCTGGTCGTAAACATTCTACCATTGCTTTGATTAAAGGCCTTGGAGTAAAGTATTGCCCTGCCCCACTTTTGGTGTCCTCAGCATTTTTCTCTAAAATACCTTCATAGATGTCACCTTTGTCTTTTACGCCCATCAATATCCAGTTCTCGGCATTGATCAACGCGATTAGTTTGTATAACTTGGCGGGGTCTTGTATTTTGTTTTGACTCTTCACAAAGATTTGACCTAAAATACCTTTTTCTTTGGCTAACTCACGCAACATAGTATTATAGTGACTCTCTAATTCACTGCCGCTTTTGCTCGTTAAGGTTTCCCAAGCAAACTCGCTAGGAATAGGCATTTTTCTATTATGTGGTGGTTTGCTGTATTCATCTGCCATTTTTAGGAATAACAAATACGTCAATTGCTCCAAGTAATCTCCATATCCTACTCCATCATCTCTAAGAGTTTGACAAAAGGCCCAGACTTTACTAACTATTGAAGATGCGTTTGTGTTTTCTTTGCTCATTATAGTTGTTTTAATTCAAAGGCGTATTCATAACTAATTACACTCTTTGTTTGTTCGTTTTCCCTCCACGCTTTTTCTAAATGACTTATTTCAATAATGTCATTAGTAGTTGTTTTTTCAAATGTACTCGCTACTTTATGCAAAACATTTAATTCCTTTTCTGAGAAAAGTGAAGTATTAAAAGGACGATCAGGTCTTGCTATAAACTGTTCTCCAAACCCTCCATTTGGAAACTCGTAAGCATGTACATCTATTTTATCTTCATTGGCCAAATACTCAAAAATACTTTGAAAATTATGCGGAACTGGTCCCATATTGATGGCATTATAACGAACACCACTTATGGAAAAACAACTTTGTTTGAACATTAAAAAATCGGCATAAAACAAAAGTTTATTCATTTTGGTTTTATACGGTTTTAGTTGTTCTGAAAAAAACACTACCATTTCAGTAAATTTTTCAAAGCTCGGATTGCGATAGCCTGAATAAACATCTGCTAAATGATTGCCTAATAAATAATCTTTTAAATTAAAAGCAAAACTATTTCGTGCTCTTTCCTCAACAAGTTGTTTTGCTTTTTGAATGTGTTTTGCCTTCGTCTTTTCGTCCAATGAATCACATAAAATTACAAGGTCTATGAATTTATTAGGATCGCTTATCATTTGTATCAAACGGGCATTTGAAACACTTGGCATTTCACCGGCTTCATATTGGCGGTAACTATTGATACCAAAGCCTAAAATTTCTGCCATTTTACTAGCTGACACACCATACTTTTGACGTATGGCTGTGATTTCATCTGGAAACGGAATATTAAACTTGTCTCTATATTGATTGTACAATTGATTCAAATTGATTTCATCTAGGTTTGTTGTGGTAAATTGCTCACCACTGTCTTCACATTTATAAGAATGAAATACTACTTGAAAACTTTCCTTTCTAAAATCCATGGTTCTCTTTTCGGTAACCAAGGTCATTTCTTTACCAGTAATCGGACTTTTCATGTTTTTTTTATTTTAAAGGATAGTGCATTTTGTGTTCTGCTAAATGAAATGAGATGCAGATTACGGAAGCTCCTATGGCTCCTAAAGTAATTTTTATATATACTTCCTGCTTTTTGATGGTTTTGCCAAACACCCACATATCTGAACCTCCGTACAATTTTTCTTCTAGTGGACCTTGACTGTAATCTTTAGCGGTTAAACTTTCTAAAATCGTTTTACGCTCATTAGGTCTTAACTCTAAAGCTGCTAATGCTTGTGCATTTTTGCCTCGTTCATCTCGAAAAAGGACATCCCAAATACCCATTTTGGTTTTAAAGTCATTAAGAAAGACAGTAACTTCTTTTTCCGTACTCATATCTAATTAAGAAGTGCAAATGTATAAATAAAATTAAAAAATCAACTTTAAAGTTGAGAAAAGTATTTAAAATGTTTGTTTTTTAATAAAATTCACAAAATAGTTCAACAAGTTCACCAGCGAATATTTTTTTCAATGTACGCCACCTCAATATTTCAGCTTGTTAAAGATTTTGTAATAAATTATTCATTTTTATCAATAATGTCATAAGGTTTACCTATAAAATACTCCATATCAAAAGGGTTTTGAAATCCTCTTTTTTTATAATAGTTAAATAATTGGTATTGCGCTTTCTCAAAATCTAATTCCATTAATGAATATTCCATTTTTTTATTCCAATCGTTCTGATTTTCCTCTTTATCACTCTTAATTGAAATATCATGTTGCATAGGAAATGCTTTCAAAACCCATAATCCACAGGAAGAATAAAACCGTTCAATCAAATTATTGAGTATTTTTTCACCTAAACCTTTGCCTCTATATTTTGCAATTACCTCGAATGTTTCCAAAAAACAAATGTCATAACTTTGAGGCAAATCAAGTTCAAAATAAGCATCGATTTTATCCCAAAAGTCTTTGCCTTCATCCCATTCAAATAATACTTCTGACATTTCATTAATTGAATGTGTTGCATCCATAACATCAATTAAAGAAAACCCACAATCCATTGCTAAAGAAAAAAGTATCTGACTTATTTTTCCTTTGCCAACTTGTTCCTCCAAATGTCCTGATTCGTTAGTAAGATATATTGCAAAGTCAATCTCGTTAACAAACTCTGTTGGATCATCTCCTAATGAATCATCTTTTAAAAACCTAGAAAATGAGTACTTTATGATAAAATCTAATTCTTCCATAACACAATTACATTAACTCCCCACTAAAATACCTTTTTCTTTGGCTAACTCACTGCCGCTTTTGCTCGTTAAGGTTTCCCAAGCAAACTCGCCTGGAATAGGCATTTTTCTATTATGTGGTGGTTTGCTGTATTCGTCTGCCATTTTTAGAAACAACAAATACGTGAGTTGTTCCAAATAATCGCCATAACCAACACCATCGTCTCGCAAGGTTTGGCAAAATGCCCATACTTTACTGACTATTGAAGATGCGTTTGTGTTTTCTTTGCTCATTTTAAATATCGTAATATCTTATATTATTTATAAATTCTTTTAGTTTATTATAGGCAAGGATTGGAATATCTGATTTTATTATTACTGAAATCTCATCTCCATCTCTTGCTAAAATTTGTTTCAATTCATTAAAATTAAAATGTGAATATTTATTTTCTTCTAAATATCTAGATAATTCTACAACAGCTATTCTATCAATTAATCCCATTTCAATAAGATCTAATTTTAATTGAGAATTAACACCATAAACTAACATTGATGGCCAATTATTTATATTTGAAGTTATATTATAATCTTCGTCTTTTAATTCCTTAATTCTTATGATCGATGAAACTACGCTTTGTATATTAAAGCTTAAAAATGAATTAACCAATCTTAAAGTTTGATGAATTTGTATATGTAATTCTTCAGATATTTCATGGAACCACTTGCCATTGATCCATGATATTATAGTTTTTTTAATATCTAAACTATTTAAAGTGCAATTATTAATTTCATTAAAATCACTCAAATTTAGATCAAATCTTTTAAGTTTAAATATTCCATCGTCAAGTATATAATTTAACCAATTTTCATCTAGGATATCAAAATCGGTTTCCCAAATATTATCATCAAAATTAAAATTCGATATAATATCATCATATAACCTTATGTTAGCACCACTGTATTTCAAAACATTAAATTGATTGTTTTCAACTATTGGTTTTAATTTTTCTATTCTTAATTCAAATAAAGTGGTAAGTGTTTGTTTTTCATTGTCATTTGCTTGATAAAATGATAAAGTCTCACTAATTAATTTGATTACTAATTCATGTAGTTCTTCAATTTTAACTTCTTCAGATAGCAAATCTATCATCGATTCATCAATATTATCAAGGAACTCTTGAAAATTTTCACTTAATGTATCTAATATTTCAGGTTCAATAGGTAAACGTTCCTTTTTTAGATAGTCTGTAATTAACTTAATAATATTATAAAGCTGTCCGTTAACTGGTTCTATATTTTGATTATTTGCTAAATCATGAATAATATTGAAGTCATCTTCGTGTGGTATTATGACCAAACCTCTAGTTTCTTTACCAGCCCTACCAGCTCTACCCACTAAATTTTTTAAATCTCTAATTTTTAGAGAAGAGCGTCTTGACCTAACATCAGGATTGTATCTTTTTGTTGAATGTATTACTATTGTTTTTATAGGTAGATTGACACCTTCTGCTAAAGTATTAGTACAAATAACAAATCTAATTTTGTTTTTACGTAAAGCGTCTTCAATGATTTCTCTTACATTTTGAGGAAAATCTCCATGGTGGTAAAGAAAGCCATATTGAGAAGCATGAGTAAGTAAATAATCGTCACCAAAAACAAATGAAAAATATTCAGATAAACTGCTTAAATAGCTTTTACTTGTATATTGAATTAGATTATTAAAATCATTATTAATTAATTGAGATAAAGTTTCATTTGCTAATCCTTCAACACCGGTATTTCCTCTTTTATGAGGAGCAAACAATGCAACTGTTCCTGAGTTTGTTGCTTTTAAAGATACGGCAACTGACAAACCTATTTTAGAAGTAATTTTTTTTCCGTCAGGCTTCTTTAATTCGTTATGTGTTAAAAAATTGTAAAGTTGATAATTATAAGGCTGTTCTTTGTGTGGATTAATATCTAAATAATATGCATCTACTTTATTCATTTTATTTAGAAAAGCAAACTCTAATTCTGTTGGTCTGTAATCAGATTCTATTAAAGTTTTTTCTGTCCCTCCAAGCCATGAGTTAACAGTTGAAATGTTAGGAATAATTGCAGATATAAAAATAAATCTTTTTTTGTCTTTACTATTTTTTAATCTTGATAATAGTAATTCATAACTTAGACCTCTTGAATTATCATCAAGTAAGTGACCTTCATCACAGATAATCGTTGAAAAATTTTCTGAAACATCATTAAAGATATCTTCTATAGCCATAAATTTTTCAGGCGTTGAGATGAGAAGATTTACATCATTAATTGCAGCTCTTTCCTCTATAGTTGGCAGATTACCTCCATAAATTGTTTTTGAGCTTACTCCAAATTTTGAGAGATTAATAGCTAATGTTTGTTTTAATTCTGATGCTAATGCCCTGTATGGAGCTAAGTAAAGTATTTTGCAGTTTTTATCTTTTTTGAATTCGTTATATATAATTAATTCAGTAATGGATGTTTTTCCAGAGCTTGTAGGCATCTGTAATGAACAAGTTTTATCACTTAAAAGACCTTTTTGTAGCGCTAATTTTTGAGAAGGAAAAAAACTCCATATTGGTACTTTTTTATTAATGCTGTGGACTATATATTCCTTCCAAAATTTTGGCTCATTTCTAATTTCGAGTAAATCTGTCCAAAGATTATTTTTTTCAAAATTATAGATTAAAGCTTCTGCTAAAATTGATGAAAAATATAAATTAATACCTTCTTCAAACCCAAATAATTTTGCTTTATTAATTTTTCGTTTTAATGACCTTAAATAAAGTGGGTCTCCTGATATCAAATATTTTTTGAGTCTATAATTAAATTGTGTTTTTGTCGATATTTCTTTTTTTAAAAAATCAGCAATAAATATATCTACATCACTTGAATGCTCCTCGTTTTTATATATTTTAGATAAAATCCAAGCAGATGCAGAATAGTCTGCTAAAAAATACAATCCTGCAGCATAAAGCATATTATTTGCATGATTAACACCTCTAAAATTATCTCTTTTCTTTTCAAGAGAAAATATTTCTAATCCTTTTGCTAAAGCTAATAGTTTTTCGGCATCATTCACATTGGTCTTAATAATTTTGATTGCATTAGACATCAGGCTTATGTAAAAATCATCATATTGTCGAAGAAATCTATATTTAGCTTTTTCTTCATCAGGTAATTCGAAGTCAATAAATGACTGCCAAGATTCTGATTCAGCTATCCAAATATTTAGTTTTTTACTAATTTCCATTTAGACCGATTTTTTTTATATTATCATGTGTTTCCTCATAAATTTTTTTTAGATCTTTCATAGAGAATACAATTACAACAACGTTTTCAGGATTATTGACACCTTTGGATAATTCTTCTGTTTCAAAAGCATTATCTATTATAGCTATAGCTTTATGTGTCTTGTTATAGGTACCGTATAAAACAGGGTCTTTAAATCTTTTTACTAATTCAACTTGCTCAGCGTTGCCTTTTTTTGCATATTTTTCTTCTAACCAATTAATTGTTTTAGCCAGCCGAGATAATTTGTCATCAGTTGCCCCATCAATAGCATCTTGAATACGATGTTTATTTGATTTTACTGATTTCATTTTTGACTCGATGGTAACTAAATGATCATCTTTCGTAAATTTTGTATCATCAGCAATATGGAATAAAATTGCATCTGCATATTGAGCAGCTTTTTCTTTATCTTTCCATCTCCATTTCAATGGTCCTGAAAAAACAAAACCATTATTTTCAAAATTTTCAATTACGCTATAGTAACTAAGTATTTCTCCAAAATCACCTGACTTTATTGTTGGGTTTTCAGGTAATATATATTTTTCAAGATATTCTGATGCAGTAACACCAATTTTAGTAGAGAGTTTTGATAATTTTTTATTTGAAATGTAACATACTCTATAATCATTAGGAAGTTTGTCAATAAAATCTTGCCATTCAATATCCCTTAATTTATAAAGAGTGAACCCATTTATTTTTGATTTTTCAAAGTGTTGTAGTAACCCCATAATTAACTAATTAATTCTCCACTAAACGCCTTTTTCAAAATACTTTGTCTCAATGCCTCGGCTTGTTGTAGGCTTTGTGCAATGCTTTCCTCCATTTTATCTGCAACACTCAAACGGCTTTCGATTTCTTGAACGATAAGGTGTTGCTCTTCGAGTGGTGGTAATGGAACTTCATAATTCATGATGAATTTTGTTGATACTCGTGGTAAATTTACACCTGAAGTATTCTCAGACATTTCATTAACAAATGGTCTGCTTATCATGATTTGATGAAGATATTTTCCTAAACAGTTTTCGGCCAATTTTAGAACCAAAATATCAGTAGAGCAAACACCTTCCTCTTTTGACAAATAAACTTTATTTAAGTTTGGTCTTAATTTTCCATATAAAATATCTCCAATAGAAAACTTGTTTTTTACAGTTGTGATCTTTTCAATTCCAACAGTAGATTTTAATCTACCAGCATGTTTTTCAATATGTTCCAATCCAATATAAAATAAATTTTCAATAGTTTCTGGTTTATGTTTTAATGATGACAATGTTATAATCTTCGACATTTTTGTCATTTCCCAACCCTCCGGCAACTCACCCTCTTTTACATTTTCATTAATTAACTTCCCTTCAAAAGCCCATTTTAAGACACTTTGACGGTAGATTTTGAGTTGCTGTTGTGCGGTTTTTAAACCTTCTATGCCTTTGTCTAACTCGCTAAAAAGTTCTTCTATTTTAGAGACAATGGCTTGTTGGGTTTCAAGGGGAGGAACATTTAATTCAATTGAAAGTAAATCCCCTTTTGATAAACTTGGAATTGTTGTACTCTTGTCAAGTTTTTTAAAATTAAATCCTAAGCAGAAATAGTATAAAAACTTAGAATTTAAATCTTCTTTGGCACATAAGCCAAAAGCTGTATCAACATTCCAAAACTTTGTTGTAACGTAAATAGGACTATTAATAGTCCCTTTTCGACCAATAATTGTTGTGTTTTCATCACAAATGTATTCATCAGCATAACCAAATATCCCACTACTTCCATAAATTGGATATTTACCATTTGGATTAATTACTTTTTTTTGATTTTTACCACTCTTTATTTCACAAACTTCACCAAGAGTTTTTGTTTGCCATTTTGGTTTATTAATCATCTAAATGTTTTAAAGTTTTATTGTTTTCGTCATAAAATTCGCCCACACATAAATCTGTTTTATTTAATTCTTCATCAATCATGGAGGTAGCAAAAATAATTTGATGCTTCACTTTAGAAAAAGATGAAAGCTGAACTATTTTTCTTTGAAAACTTTTACTTCTATCTGCTTGCATACCTTTATCTTCTATGTTGTCACAAAGTATAAATCTTGGAAATCTAAAAAAATTAAATTTTAATGAACCAAAGAATATTGCAAACCTGATGCTGTTTTTAAGATAAACATTAGAACTTTCTGAGAAATTGTTTTGTCCATCAAGTGAAAAAGTGTTCTTTGAGAAGTCTAAATCAACTTTTTTGGCTACTAAAAACTCTTTTTGTCTACCTAAATCACTTTTTAAAATATCTAAAGTTGTTTGTTGTATATAAGTTTGTGCATTTAATAATTTATTTCTTTTATCATTTTCTTTGTAGTTTACTGAGATTTTAAGACCACTTATTCTAGAAGTCAATCTAATTAACTCTTTTCTTAATACATCAATTTGAGAAATTGCCTTTTGTTGCTGAATTAAGAAATTATTTTTTGAAATTAGTTCACCTTTTTTAACTAATAAATAATCATAATCTTTATTTCGTTTTGTCTGAAATTTATTTACAATATTTTCAATTTCATTTTGCGTTGTTCTTATACTATTGGCAACTGAAGGAATAATCGATTTTAATTCTTGTAATTTTAATTCTTTATCTTTTAGTAACATTTTAGATTCTCTTATTTGATTATCTAATTCTTGTTGCATTTTTTTATGATGGGATTTTATCTTGTCTTCTGGTAATGTTTGTTTACACAATTTGCAGTTATGTTCATTATCAACACTTTCTAAAACATTTAAACAATTTGGACAATGAATTAATTCTATTTCTCCTAAAAGTTCTCTAGTTACAAGAGATTCATTTATAGATAAACTTCTTTTTATTAAACTATTTATAAAATCATGTGAGTCTAAAACTTCATATTCGTAATATTCAATTTCTTCTAAATAGTTTGTGTAATCTCTTTTTTCATTTAATAAAAGTTCTTTTAACTCTTTTAAACTTTGTTGAGTATCTTCTTCAAATTTTACATTTTCATCATCAATGTCATTTTTAGTTAAATAACTTTCTATTTTATTTAACTCCTCAATATTATTTTTTATTAAAGCATCTATAATTTCAATATTTGTCTCAGCTCCAGTTGATTTATATATAGATTCTACACCATCAAATTGCTTTTTATATATTTCATATTCTTTCTCTTTTTCTCTTAATTCTAGTTTGTCGGAATATAGTGTATCATCATAAACACCAAACAATAAGTCTGCTACGGTTGTTCTTGTGATAGAAGAATCAAAATTATCTGTTAACATTAAATCTTGTGTAGAACTTTTTTGATCAATGTATATTAGCCTTAAAATTTGATGCATAGTAATGTTACTATCTACATCACCTCTTAGTTCTGGAAATCCAAGAGCTAGAAATAATGCATTTGAAAAACTTTTTTTATAGTCAGACCTTTTATAAGGGAAGATTTCCCAATGTTCACTTCCTGATTTTTTAGCGTCTAAATAACTTCCCCAAAAAACAGACATTGGTTGCATTGATTTTTCTGAAACGGTTCTTTTTAATGTTAATATAGCTCCATTTATTTCGATTTCAGCAAAAATATCTGTACATTTTAATGCATACGAAGTCCATTTATTAAAATCTCCTCCAAGAACATAAAATATAAAATTTGAGATAGTTGATTTACCAGAACCATTATTACCTCTAATAATATTTACACCTTCATGAAATGCTTCATTATATGCAATCTTACCGTTATGAGTAAAAATTATTAATTGATTTAATTTTATAAAAGGATTATATTGTATCATATCTAAATTCTATTAGTCCTGTTCTTTCTTTTAAGCCTAAATGTCCAAATAAATCAATTTCAGAAAGCGGTCCTGTTAATAAAGAAACGATATTGAAATTAGTTTCAATAGCATTTTCAATAACTTGTTTAAATTCTTCAGTTATTTTTTTCTCAGTCATCTTAATTATACCCTTTTCAAAACTGTTTGAATCAAAATATCCATAAGCTATGAGAGCTTTTATAGCTTGCAGTTGGATGTTATTCATTTTGTAAAACATTCTTTTTGGATTCATAACTCTATCGTACTTATTGATTTCAGGATTTAAGAATTTCTCATATTTTTTAAAACCTTTTGGTTTTTTTATATCAAGTAATTCAGTCGGATAAACGTAGTAAAAATCTAAAATTCTTAATTTATCAACCTCAATTGGTTTTAATAAACGGGAACTTAATAGAAGCATCCTAAAAATAGTGTGATATGTATCGTAAGCTTGATTATATATTAGCATTTTATTCCCATTTAATATGACAATTACCAGTTAAAAAATATATCATTCCATTAACATCATCTTTTAATATTCTTAAAACATTCTCACCAAGTATATTTAGTGCAGGTTTAATTACCTTTTCATCTAAAATAATATTTATTTGAGAAATTTCATACTCATCAATTAGAGGATAAACATGTAAATGAAAATCTGAACATATTTGAGAAAGTAAATAAGCATATATTTCTTGAGCAGCTTCACTATGTTCATTCAGTTTTATTTTTTTTGCAATTCTCTCTTTTAACAAAGCTGCTCTTTTGTATTCTTTCTCTCTGTTACCAGCTTTAAGTTTATATTCTAAATCATAAACAATATCATCATCTATACTTAAACTATAATGATTTAAATTGTCTATAATTTCGGTTATTTTACAGTTGTTATTTTCATCTTCTTTGAATTTTTTAATTAATTCTTGCATGTAATCACTTGCAGGGTATAAATTATTAATAACTTTTATACTTTTATCAATTTTATCTCTGCCAGTAACATCTCCACCTTCAGTACTAATGTGTTCTTGATTTATCTTGTTTATATCCATATTTTATTTATGAATTTTATCTCTTCCAATTACATCACCGCCTCCAGTTTTTATTTTTGACTGTTTTACTTTGTTGGTGTTTGATTTAGTTAATTTTAAGGTAATTGGAATTGAAATTCCTGCTCCTGCAATTAGACCTATTATTGCACTGATAATTTCATTTGTTGTCATATTTTATTTTTTAATTAAGCCGCTAAAACCTCATTTAATTCATTAATAATACTATCCGTTTCTTCCCCAAACAGCTGCCACATTTTGCTCAAACCACCTTCGGCATTAAACGGGCTAAGGTCAAAGTCGTCTTTGTCTATGCTAAAACTGTTGGCTACATAGTCTTTCATCATACGCAACCACTGCATTTGGGCTTCGGTAAAGGCGTTGTGTTGTCCAGCGTTTTTCTTAAAAATCCACTCTTGGAAGTTTTTATCTACCGTTTTGTCATAAGCAGTTAAGGTAGTATCAATACCTGCAACTTTGCGGATCAAACTTACTAAGGCTATTAATTCATTCTTAGCCGAGCCATTGGTTTTTTCTAATTGCTCATAGGCTTTCCAAACAGCTAAGGGAGCTAAAAGTGGTTTTTCGGTTTTTAGTTTTTCGCACAAGTCTTTGATCATTTTGTACGTAAAGGTGCGGTGGCGGTACTCTTGTGCGTAAAAAATTTGTAAAGCGGTTATCTCGTCTTTGTGGGTTGCTATCCAAGTTTTAAAATCGTCCACCAAAACAGCACTACTTTCTTCTTGATCTTTTACCCAACCTATGTTGGTAATGGCATCTATATTTACCGTATCTATAATCTGGTCGTATTTCTTACGAATGTCCACTATAAAATCGCGCAAATCAGGGCTGTTAAATACCGCAACGGCATCATCAATCAACTTTTGTTGTTCGATAGCAATGGCTTTTTCAATTTCAATGGGAGCAAAACCACGCATCGTACTTTTAACCGTAGTTGTAATTTGCTCATTAGCATCTGGATCGTGCGCTAGCAATAATTTCTTTACAATTTCTTTGATGGTTAATCCATTGGCTTTTTCGCTAAAGGTCGTTTTGTCTTTGTCTTTTAGTTGTTGTTCCAATCGAATTAATCTATTGGCAAGCGTGGTCAATAACTCTTCGCTTGTGTTTCCCATTGCAATACTGGTTAACACATCTTTTAGTGAAACGCCTGGGGCTTTTTCTAAAGGTCGGCTATCGGTTTTTTGCGATTGCTCTACACCAATAGCATCAATAATCACAAAATGGTCTTTGCTATATTTTGCTGTGGGCGTGCCTTTGGCTTTCAATTCTTCTACCGAGCAGGTTCGTGTGCCCCGCCCTTTCATTTGTTCGTAGTAGCTGCGGCTTTTTACATCTCGCATGAACAACAATACTTCTAGTGGTCGTATGTCGGTTCCAGTGGCAATCATATCGACCGTAACGGCAATACGTGGGTAATAATCGTTTCGAAACTGTTGCAAAACGCTTTTTGGGTCTTCTTCACTGCGGTAGGTAATCTTTTTACAAAATTTATTTTCTTCACCAAATTCCTCACGTACAATATCTATAATGTCTTCGGCATGGCTATCGGTTTTGGCAAAAATCAACATTTTTGGTACTTCAAAAGTGGACAAGTCACGACTTGTCCCTACGAAACGATCGGGAAACATCATCGGCAAATTGTCTTTTACGGCTCTTATGATGGTGCGAATCGTACTCGGGTTCACAATATCTTTATCTAATTGTTTGCCAATGTACACTTCATCTTCGTCTAAGGCTTCCCAAAACTTTTTACGGGTGAGGCGTTCGCGTTTGTCTACTTTTTCGCCTAAGGTAATCACGCTACCGTTTTTGGTGATTTCGGTTTCAATCGTAAACACATTGTAAGGAACCAAAACACCATCTACAACGGCGTCTTGATATTTATAATCCGAAACTAAATTTTGGTTAAAATAACCAAACGTTCTGTTGTCTGGCGTAGCGGTTAGTCCAATTTGAAAAACATCAAAATAATCTAATACTTGTTTCCAAAGGTTGTAAATACTGCGGTGGCATTCGTCTATGACTACAAAATCAAAAAACTCAATGGGTACTTTTTCGTTATAGCCCACAGGAATAGGCTCTTTTGCTTGAAATGCCATTTCGTTTGGGTTCTCTTCTTCGGCACTTTCATCCAACTCGGTTTCTTTCAAAATCGAATACATGCGTTGAATGGTGCTGATATACACTTGCGAATCGTTAGGAATAAACGAACTACTTAGGCGAGTTACGCCGTACAATTCGGTAAACAAACGGTTGTCATCATTGGCGGTAAAGGCACGAAATTCGCTTTCGGCTTGTTCTCCTAAATTTTTGGTATCGACTAAAAACAAAATACGTTTTGCTTTGGCAAATTTCAACAACCGATAGATGAACGTAATTGCTGTAAATGTTTTCCCAGAACCCGTCGCCATTTGAATCAAAGCTTTTGGGCGTTGGGCTGCAAATGATTTTTCTAAGTTGGTAATAGCTGTAATTTGACAATCTCTTAGTCCATCTGTGGGCAAAGCTGGCAAATCGTGCAAACGACCTCGTAAGGTTTTATCTTGACTTAACCATTGTGCAAAAGTTTCGGGACGATGAAACGTAAACACATTTCTAGAGCGTGGTTTTGGGTCTCTGTAATCTGTAAAGCGAGTGACTTCACCCGTGCTTTCATACACAAAAGGCAAAGGATCATTATTCAATAAGCGAAGTTTAGCATTGGCATATTGCGAAGATTGTTCTTCAACTGTAGTCAATCGCAAACCTTCTTCTTCGCGTTTGGCTTCAATGATTCCGATAGGTTTTTTGTCGACAAACAATATATAATCCGCCGGACCAATATCGGTTTGATATTCCCTAATAGCAATTCCCAAGCCTGCGGCAAGGTTGAATTTCTTTTTATCTTGAATGATCCATCCACAGGCAATTAACTGCTTGTCAATGTTATCACGTGCTATTTGTTCTGGATTCTGGTTAATCATTAAAATTACTACAGCTAAATAAAATTAAAGGTAAGAAAAATTCTTCATGCAAGGTCTTGTAATGCTACTTTTACTGGGAATATATGAGCAATACTAAGCAATAATTATTACTATTTAATACGGTTTTCCTCAATTGCGTAAAAGAAGAACAAATAATAACTTCTTTGATATACTCTTTTGATTTCTTTTAATGTTACACTTAATTCTTAGACCATAAAAAAACTATCAGAACAGAGTAGAAAGGTTACCTGTGAGCGTATTCATTTGTTCGTTAAATACTCATCAATGTTTACTTATTTTTTCGTCTTTTAGTATTTTTTCTAGAAGCAACCAAATGATTTTTTACCAAAAAAAAATGTCTCAAATAAGGTTTAAAATAAAATTTTGTAAACCTTACTTGAGACATTGCCTAATGATTTAGCTATAAAAGAATCATCCAGATTCTATAAAAATTTAGAACTACTGTTATAATAACTCACTTTATTCTATTCTCAAAACTTATTTAAAGAAGCACTTCTTTATTCTTTTCTTTTGTTTTAAAAAGAAACTTCGGATACATAATATGCAACAAACAAAGGATGATCAAAAAATTAAATTCTACACCATTTCTTCCTCCTCCTACTACAAACCATCCTTCTTTTATATGAATCATAAAAATCCCCGCAGTTAAAATAAGTATAGTTGCATATGCTGTTATTTTTAAACATTTATTGGTAATGAGTGAAAACACCAAAGCCAAATGTGACAGTTTTATTAGCCATGCTAGTGGAACACCTATCGGTGCAAATCCTGACTGATTAAGGAATAAACTTCCAAAATCATTTATGCCATTATTAAACATACCCGCTATACTATGAACTAAGAAAATAACGATAAGAGCAATTTTTAAAAATGAAAGGTTTTGTAACATAATTTCTAACTAAATTAAGGTTAATATGATTTTAACAACTTATTGATTTTCTTGATTAATGTTAGCAAAAACGCTATTGTTTTGCAGTTAAAAAAAACAACTGATTTGAATTATTAAATTGTCTAATACTAGGAAACTTGATGCGAAGGATAAAACTTCATTTTTGACAATGACTGCCTATATTTTTGGCAAATTGTCTATTTCACTCAACTAATCTCATGATCATTTTACTACCTTTCACATCAATTTCTTGTTCCCATAGCTTTCTGTCTATTTTATCAAAATAATAGGTACTAATAAAACCTCCAATTTCGTCACAGACAGTAACAATCCATACATTTCTAATTCCATTTTTATCCGTTTGATAAGTGCCACTCGATACATTCTTTACCGATGCTTTTATAACTCCAATTTTAGAAGATGGATTATAATCGTATATTGAAATATCTTGTTTATAGTTATTGGCTAAAGGTAACCAACCAATTAAAAGAGGATATAAATTACTATCAAAATAATCGCTTGTAGTAGCGTCATTGACGATTGTTTTGCTTTTTTTTATTTTGTCATTGTAAAACCCAGTAACCACTTTCCCAAAATTTAAAACCATATCTCTTTGCATATTGTATGAAGAGTGCCGAATTGGTTTTAGCGTTTTTAAGTCTGCTACTGTTGAGTCTATCCAAATTGTTTTCATTTTGTTCATACTGACTTGAGTTATGACAGTAAGATTGGCTTTATCTATTGCAATCTGGGTTGTAACTTTTCCGATCTCCAATTTTGCTGTGTCTTTAAGAGCATACCATTTCATTTGATAATTGGCATTCTTAATCCATTTTTTTTCAAAACTTTTCTTAGATGGAGTTAATACAACTTGAGCATTGCTTGCTAGAGTTGTGATAGCTAAAATAGTAAGCAAGAACAGTTTCATCGTATTTTTTTTTAAGTTAAAAATGAATGATTAAATAATCAATTTGTGCTTTAATCTAGGGGTAAAACCCTTTTTTTTTGAGCATCGATTAACTTTCTCATGAAATCAATTTTATCAGTACCTAAACTCATCACTTGATGTATCCAAATATCAACAATCTCTAATAATTCATCCACTTTAAGGTTACTACAAACCGTCTCAAATTGATTTTTACGGATAAAAGCGTTTTTAGACTTGAGTTCTAAGGCCTCTTTAATTCCATTTTGAGTTTTAGCAATATGATTTATCAAACTTAGATTGTACATTTCACTAGTATCCCATTTTTGGGAAGAATTAATCATCTCCTCAGCTTTAAAAAAACCAACTTTTCTGGTTAGAAAACTATAAGCACCCATTCCTGGAAACGTACCAAATAAAGACTCTGGAAAACTAAATTTGACATGCTCTTCAGCAATGATATAATGCGTAGATAAGGCACATTCGAAACCTCCACCAAAAGCATTTCCTTCAACAACAGCTACTACTATTGCGTTTGTTCTAAATCCATTATTAATTTCATGTACGCTTTTAACACATTTATAAGCATAATCTTTTAATTGATTAACATCATTATTATTGATACAGTTTAAAAACATTTCCAAATCACCACCCATACTCCAAACTTTTTTATTTGGGGATTTAAAAAAAACATGTGTTAATTTTTCTGTTTCAATAACATTTTTTATATTTTCTAAAGAATCATGAAAATTACAAATTGTTTCATAAGAATAGTATAATTCATCATAAGAACCTATTTCTAACCATAATATTTTGTTTTGGTAATCAATCTCAATATTTACGTTCTTTTTTATATTCATACTTTTATGTGGGTTAATTTTAGCACTTTTTAGTTTTTAAATAGTAGAGGCTTTTATTTAAACTTCATCAGCTAGCTATTGTTTTTTAAAGTAAACACAAACTACTTTTGAATAGAGTATCTCTCTACTTACTAAATACCAAAGGCATACATGAAATATTTGAACAAGAGAAGTATTCTCCTATTGTAAATCTTTTACAATTAAGTTCTAGTATCCGTCTTTGATGCTTTTATGTCGTAAGTAATTGTATGAAAAGAAGTTGATGCAACAGTAGCTTTTGCCCTTGTGGTGATAAAAAATTTTTTGCCTTTATTAACTTCCACTTTTACAAAATCAAAAACTGAAGTTGCATCTACCCTTTCGTTTACTTTTACTACAAATTTTAATTCTGCCTTTTTAGGAATTTTGACACTTGATGAACCTCCATATAAGAAATAGCCACTTTCAAGTCTAAACAATCTTTTGCAATTGAATTACGTGGTATTATGAATTTTGAAATTCAGTTATATTCTTTTTTTGAGTCAAAATAAGCCAGTTAATCTTCACTATCAAGCAGATTATCGAATGATTCAATTTTAGTTTAATTGAATATTTTTTATTACTCTTTATTGTTTTAGCATCTCAGTGCCAATCATACCAATTTTACCAATAATATTAATTGTAGAGGCGCTTGTTGGGGATTGTTTTACAGTAATATTATCACTTGCTAAATTAATTTTTATTGTTAATTCGTTGCCACTAATCAACATATCAGTTCCAGCAATTTTTTCAACTGGCTTAGTTTGTTTTTGTATTTGAATGAATGTCATTGTTCCACTACTACTGGTTACAACTCCTGTATATTCTCTATCGAATCCTTCGTTGCCAGTAACTTTGATGGTTGCATTTGTTCCACTTCTACTTACTGTCACTTTTGCATTGTAAATGTATCCTAAACTAGTTTGAGGATCATTTGCAACTTGAATATTTCCTGCAAATGTTCCTAGGCTGGTTCCTGGATTTGGTGTGTCTGGACCATCGTTGTCATCATTATTACTGCATGATGTAATTGTTGCTACTGTAAATAGAAGTAATGCTGCTTTTAAGATTGAATTTTTCATTTTTTTTGTTATTTGATTTTAAGTATTATTGGAAATTTTTAAATATTCGCTTATTTTGTAATCTGATTTCTTAACAAAAGGAACTTGTAAATAGTTAAGTGAGAACTAGTTTTTTATTTTATAATTTGTAGGTAATACCAATTTTACCTAGACTGTTAACACTTCCTGTACCACCTTCGATGTTGATTGCGAAATTTTTATTGAAATAATATCTTGCACCAATTTGCGCTCCAACTCCAAAAGGCTCATCAACAACTAGCAAATCGTTATTCTTTTTGTCATCTACAATCCAACAATAATAATTTAGATTCACACCTCCATACAAATCCCATTCTTTTGAAACTTTCAAAATTTCATTAAAATGATAATTTGCATTGCCTTGAAAACCAATTATTGTACTTTTTATTCCAAATACTTTGTAAGATTGATAGGATGTTTCTGCTCCAATGGTTATGACTTCGGATAAGCCATAGTCGGCACCAAAATAGACAGGACTTCCCCAAGATGAAGTACCAAACCCACCATTAAGTTGAATTTTTCCCTTTTCTAATGGCGACTGTGCATACGAAAATGAAACTAAGAAAATTGATAATGCTGCTACGATTTTTTTCATGAATAAATTTTAATTGTTGTTTTTATCTGATTTAATTACAATGATTTGAAAATGAACACTTATTACGGATAAACTATTTGTTCTTTACCTTTGGGTTAGTCTATTTAAACCTATAATTGGTAAAATTTATACTATTAGATAGTAATTCATTATCTAGTCTCAGTAAAATGCGTAAACAAAAACAAATGATTGATTTCTGTATCTTTAAGCAAATTTAATTTTACATTATTTTACAGCTCTTGACTTTTGGTAAGAAATCAAATTAATGATTGTTTTGATTAACTTGAGCAAATACATAATTTATGTTTTCGAATTTACTACTTGTGGTTTTGCGATATGTTTGTTTCTAATGGTTTTCGACTTGACGATGTAGCGGATTTTTAGGACTAAAGCTTAATAGAATTCTAAATATTGAAAATTGCCTTAATGTTTCATATAAGCACTTCACAACCATATTCTAAGATGTCGTAAGTATACCCATTTTACTTAAGTTTTTCTGTATTGTAACCCTTGTCGCCAAATGGTTGTAACTCATCAATAAATAATGCTTCAAAATGTTTCGCTTCTTTTCGATAATGGTCAATAGTTTTTGCATCCTCTTGTTTTATTTCACTTAAAATTTCGTAGGTAAAATTTTCTTGTCCAAACTCTGTCCATTCCTTTTGTAAATTTTTATTAGGATGATGCCCGCTATTCAGTTGAAATTTATGTCTATTCCAAATAGTGGTTAAGTCTGTGCTACTTTCAATATAAATTTTGTTATTGACCCTATTTCTTATCTGAAATACCCCAATTTGAAACTTCATTTCTTTATAGCTGTTTTTTATTTCTTTTTTAGTTTTCATTTTGTTTCGATTAGTGGTAAAAGTCTTGAATCCAATAATGCGGCTGTTCTATGTCCAATACCTTTCATATAATCCTTGTCTGATTCAAAAGCGATAAAACTATTAACACTATTTTGTTTGATTAATAATACTTCATCCCATCGTTCACTACTTGGTCCAATTAAAAAATCACCACCTTTGCCCATAAATAAAATTTCTCCACCCGACTTTATCAAGAAAGGCAATGTATGCTCAATATAAAGCTGATAGGCTTGCTTCCCACTAACGGGTTCTTTTGGCATAAGCTCAGGGTTGTCTGAATAATCTGCGATATCACGAAAACGAAGCAAGTTGAGCATAACAACACTTCCTTGTATTTGTCGCATAACAAATTTTCGCCCTGCTTCCTGTGTCGGCATTAAATGTTTTTCGTCCATATTTTATTTGTCTTGTTATAGTTTGGCCGGCTTGCTAGGGTTACACATAATGTTATAGCGCTTGGCGAGGCAAAAGAATAAAGAGAAGCGGCTTTTCGGTTAAACACAAATTTTTCAAACACAAACCATCTTTAAATTCAGTCTAAAACCCCAATCTCACCAAACAGTTGTTAGTGCTAGTTTTCTTCTCTGTCACTTAATTTCTTTTATTAGAATTCCTTTCTCCACGCTTTCATTTATTAAATTCTCTGCATAATTCCAAATTGCTGACGAACCGTTTTTGATTGCTTTTTTCTTATCATAAACTTTTTGATATGGCACATTAAATTCCGCCCAAGTTCCACCATTATTTGAAGTGTTTTGCAACAGTGGTTCAAATCTATCCATTGATTTTGCAAACTTTGCTTCGTCCGTAATACCTTCTTCAAACTCTTCCCAAATTGCTGTGAGTTCTTCGGCTTGCTCTGAGGGCAAAAGTCCAAATATTCTCTTGGCGGCAATAAGTTCTTCTTCGGTATTTGTATGACTTTTTGCAGAATCGTAAATAAAAGTGTCACCCGCATCAATTTCTACAATATCGTGGATTAAAACCATTTTCAAAACTTTAAGTACATCTATCGGTTTGTCCGAATGTTCCGCTAATACAATTGTCATCATTGCTAAATGCCAACTATGTTCTGCGTCATTTTCGTGTCTATCGCTGTTAAATAGTTTAGTTTTGCGTTGAATGTATTTCAACTTGTCTATCTCTTTTATGAAGCTTACTTGTTTTAATAAATTGTCTGTCTGCATATTTCTATAAATATTGAAAGAATTTTACTGTCTGTGTAATGCCTTTTAAAATTGCCACTAACTAGTATATAATCACTAAAAACCTTTGCATATATTATCACAAAAGACTGCCTTTGAGGTATTTATACTTTTGCAAGGATTTTCAAACACCTACAACTTTTAGTATTAAAAATTATTATTTATTTTATTGTTGCAGTTTTCTGTTTTTTTTTGGCTCATTTTCTATTATCGGTCAAGGGACTGGTAGCGAAATTGATTTACCATAGTTTTAAGATTAGAATAGTTAATGGAAAGTATATAGAATAGGACAGGTTTCGACCTGTCCTATTTTGATAAAATACTAATCATTAACGGTGATTTTTGTTTACATCTTAGTAATCCCGCTAAGACTTATTCTATAGTATAAGTTAGCTTACTGCTTTCGGATAAACTGAAAAAACCAATTGGAGCGTCTTGTTCATCATTTTGATTTTTTATGTTGCCTCTTACTTTTGTTGGTGGTACCTGAAAAGGCCCATTTGCTCCACCACTAGCATTGCCAATCAAGATTTTCATATAAGTATAATACCTTTCAGATACCCCATATAGTTTAAAATTGATCTGCATATCTTTTTTTAATTTTTCGTGCGAATAAATAAAATAAAGCAAGTTTCCTTCTGAAAATGTATCGGGTTGATAATCAAACTCTGGAAAAGCGTTTGCAGGACTTTGAACCTTTACTATGTAAAAATCTTTTTGATTGGCAATATCTGTACATTTAATTCTTATTCCAATTTGATCGTTGTTTAATCCAATTTTTATTTGTTCAACGTCATTACTAATTTCCGGTGTTTGCTTCAATTTTTCTTCTGCCGTGTACGTTTGCCCATTGTAGGCAACCGTCAATTTGTAGGTTTCGCCAATAACCGGAACAAAATTATTACACACATATTGTCCAGTTGGGGTGCCAGTATTCACTTCAACAAAATTAAATACCGTATTGGCACTATTAGTTACAATAACAGTAGCTCCAGAAACTTTTGGAACCTCCGTTTGATAATAACCTGTAGTCTTTGTAAGTCTTATAGTTTGTATGTTTCCTGCGGTTCCTTTTTCCCAGTCTATTGCAGCATCAATTACTAATTTTGGTGCGGCAGTTGTTAAATCAGGTGTTACTGTTTCTTCACAACTTATCAATAAAAGAGTGGTAAGTAATAAAAATATTTTTTTCATTTTTTTAGAATTTAAAGTTATAGGTAATTCCAGGCATAACGCCAAATATTGAGAATTGAACAGCTTCGCTAGCGGCTGTATCAGCATTTTGTCTAAAGTTTATGGATGCGGCATTTTGGCGATTGTATAGGTTGTATATGCTAAAAACCCATTCGCCTTGCCAACCTTTCTGCTTGTTTGGTTTTGGAACATAAGTTGCCGAAACATCTAAATGATGGAAAACAGGCAAGCTATTTTCGTTTCGTAACCCGAAATTAGGTACGCTAATGCCTTGGTAGTCAAATTTCCCATCTGGAAAGGTGCTTGGTTGACCAGATTGAAGTGTGAAAATAGCTCCATAACTCCATCTCTCGTTCTTTTTATAAGTTGCTGTTACGGATAAATTGTGCAGTTTGTCAAATCCTGATTTATACCATTTTCCATCATTGATTCCAGTCTCGTTTGCATTTCTTCCTGGAGTTTGTTGTTCTGCTCTTGAAATGGTATAAGAAACCCAACCCTGTAATTTTCCTGTGTTCTTTCTTAAAAAGAATTCTAATCCATAAGAACGACCGATTCCGTTCAATATAATTTGTTCCAGGTCGTTGTTCGCAATTAGTTCTGCACCGTCAATATAATCTACTCGATTTTTCATTTTCTTATAAAATGATTCTATTTCAATCGAATATTTATCATCGCTAAAATTTTTAAAATAGCCAATTGCAAATTGATCTAAAATTTGAGGCTTAAAAAAATTATCGCTTGGGGCCCAAATATCCAAAGGTGTTGGAGAACTTGTATTTGAAATTAGGTGCAAATATTGTGACATTCTATTGTAACTTGCTTTAAATGATTGATTATCATCAAATGCAAATGTTAAGGCTAACCTGGGTTCAAGATTATTAAAGTTTGCAATAGTTTTATTCTTACCGTAAAACTTAGTACCAATTGGCGTAGCTTTTTCGTATATTTTTGCATCGCTATTGTAAACAGCAGCTTGATTGTTGGCATATATATTTATTAACTGCTCTCCAAGTCTAATAAAGTGACTATGACGTAATCCGTAGTTTATAGAAAACTTATCTGAAATTTTTTGATCCACATCAAAATACACAGCACTTTCAATGGCAAATTTTTTGTCTAATTGCCTTGCTATAACCCCTGAATTTGAACTTGTTGGTACAATTGTACCAGGATTGAATTCATAATATTGTGAATTTACACCATACGTAAGCTTTAAAGCATTTCCTAGATAGTGTTTAAAGTCGTACTTTAAATTGAAGTTTTTTATCTCACTTTGCCAGTCAAACTTAAAAAAATCAAGATTTAAACCATAATAATAGTCACTGTAGATTACTGATAAATTAGAGAACAACTTATCTGAAAACAAATGATTCCAACGGAGGTTTGCAAATGAATTACCATAGGTATTTATAAAACCACCACTCAAATCAAATTGATCTCGACCAAAATATCCAGAAAGAAATAAGGTGTTTTTGTCATTAAGCTTATAATTTAATTTAGTGTTCAAATCATAGAAATAAGCAGAATTTTTATTGTCGGCCAATTTTAAAAACAAATGACCATAGGTGCCACGACCAGCAACTAAAAATGAGCCTCTCCCACCTGAAATTGGACCTTCCGCCATTAATCTACTAGAAATTAAACCAATGCCTCCTGTGTATTTATACTCTTCTTTGTTACCTTCTTTTTGATAAATATCTAAAACAGAAGATAATCTTCCACCAAATCTTGCTGGAATACCGCCTTTATACAATTTTAAATCCTTAATCGCATCTGAATTAAAAACAGAGAAAAATCCAAAAAGGTGTGATGAATTATAAATAGTCGCTTCGTCAAGTAGTATCAAATTTTGATCTGCACTACCACCACGAACATTAAAACCTGATTGCCCTTCGCCTGCATTGGTAACTCCAGGAAGCAGAAGTATCGATTTTATGATATCTACTTCACCTAATACAGCGGGCATTTTTTTAATGGTTTGAATGGATAGTTTATTAACACTCATCTCGGAGTTTTTGATTTCGGAGCGTTTTTTATAGCTCTCCACTTTAACTTCTTCAAGTGTTTGGTTGTTTTCGGTTAGCGCAAAATCTTTTTTTATATTTTGAGTTACTGAAATCTTTTCTTCAAGGGTTCCAAAACCTAAGTAACTGATTTTTAACGTATACTCACCTTTAGGAATTGTTAATGAATAAAAACCATATTCATTAGTATTGGTTCCTACTTTCAATTCAACAATATATACGTTGGCTCCAAACAGCGTTTCGGTAGATTTACCATCTTTTAATGTTCCACTAATAGTGAATTTTTCTTGAGCTTTTATACTATTAGCGACAAAAAAAGCAAATAGTATTAATACAATTTTTTTCATATTTTTTTTTGAATTACTGTTTTAAAATTTAGGTTGCATTTATGTTTATATAAAGATTCCGAAGGCTACTTGAAATACAGAATCTCTATAGTTGATTTAGTTTTAGCTTCAGTTATACTCGTACCATACCATATTGAGAATCAACAAAATATTATTGAAGTTTTTTACACTAAGCTTGTTTTATCTGTAAAATCGAAAATGTTTGTTTTTTTTGTATCAATTTTTTGTTCATCGCTTCATAAGAAACCATTTTAGTACCGACTTCAACTAATGAACTCTTGGAAAGCTTTATTTTTAACATCACACGATTTGAAATACAATCCAGCTGGTTTTTCAAGTCTTTGGTAGTGTTTTTATATCCGATACCTTGTGTTGTACAAACTAGTTCTGATTGAATTGTTGTTGTTTTTGAGATACCTGCTCCTACAACTAACTTGTGATGATCAGTAGTAATTGTATCTGTTTTGATTTCTGAGCCTGTATTATGTGTAAGATGTAAATCTTTTTTTATTTCAAAAATTATAGTTTGTGAATAAGAGGCTTGAAATGAGATAAATAACAACAGTAATTTCACATGTCTATTTTTCATTATTTATTTATTTTACAGTTGTTGAATGTGTATAAATTTTATGAGAGACTCCATATATTGCCCAATTCATAAACTTTGATTATGTTTCTATTTGATGATCTTCAATTCTGCTAATGCTGGCATTAAAATTGGTTTTTTTTGATTTTATTTTTTTGATTTATTTTTATGCAAAACTAAAATTGAAATATAAAAACCTACTTGACAAATGATAAGAAAAATGATTATTTAGTAGGTGGTCATTTTTTATTTTGCTAGTTTTGAAAATCTAATAAAAATGAAAAATTTATGAGTATAGCACTTCAACACACTGAACTATCTGAAAAAGAACTCAGACAAATAGTCATAGATTTTATTAGCAATTTTGGAATGTTAACATCAGAAGAAATTGAGGCACTTGCTGACTTAATTCAGGTAAAACAGTTTAAAAAAGGAACTTTTTTATATAAAGAAGGGGAAAATTGGGATAATTGTTATTGTATCTTGAAAGGAGCTTTGCGTGAGTTTGTTCTGGTTGATGGTGTTGATAAAACAATACATTTTTTCTTTGAATACGAATCAGCTGTTAAGTTTACCAGTCATCAATATAAGAATTTAGCTGATAGTAGCTTGATATGCATAGAAGACAGTATTGTAATAATCGGAAATTACGACCCCGTTCAAGAAGCAGAAATTTATAAAAAATTTCCAAACTTACAAGAAATCACAAGAATGGCAACTGAACAAGATTTTGGTAAGATGCAAGATTTCTTGTCAAGTTTTATGACTTCAACGCCAACTCAACGCTATGAAGATTTAATTGCTACTCGACCAGACATATTACAGCGAGTTCCATTACATCAAATTGCTAGTTACATTGGTGTTACTCCAGAATCTTTGAGCAGGATTAGAAAAAAGATTGTTTCAAAGTAGTTTACTTTTTATCTATAAGTCAGAATGGCATAAAGCCACAGGCAGACTCAAAATCATTTTTACGTTTGCTTTACATGGTAAATAATCCTTAAATAAAACACTCATTACATTATTCAAAAAGTAACAAAATACGAATATAATATAGCTTGGTGTTAACTTAGATTCAAGGATAATATACATAAAAGAATAAATAATCTAGTCTCAAAGCAATCAAGTTAATAAAGCAAACTTCTGGGTTCAGTCTAAAATAGGTAGTCATTTTTTAGTTTGCTAGTTTTGAAAATAAAATAATAAAATAAATCATATGGATATAGCATTACAAGAAAATTGGCTCTCTGAATTAGAGCTAAGACAAACTGTAGTTGATTTTTTGTCAAGTTTCGGCACTTTAAAGTTTCAAGAGATCGAAGAACTTGCAGACATAATTCAGGTTAAGCAATTCAAAAAAGGAACAATTCTTTATAAAGATGGAGAAAATTGGGATAATTGTTATTTTGTAGTAAAAGGTGCATTACGTCAATATTTGATATTAGATGGTGTTGAAAAAACGACTCAATTTACTTTTGAAAATGAATCGGCTGTCAAATTCACAAATTTTGATTATAAAAACATAGACTATACTTACTTAACCTGTATGGAGGATAGTTTATTAATGATTGGCAATTTAAACCCAAAAGAAGAGGCCGAAATTTTCAATAAATACCCTGTTTTGCAACAAATGGATAAGCAGAGTACAGAGCAAGATTTAGCAAAAGCCCAAGAGATGCTAACAAACTACATCACATTAAGTACCGAAGAGCGATATTTGCAATTGATTACAACTCGACCTGATATATTACAACGGGTTCCATTATATCAAATTGCTAGTTATATTGGTGTTACACCTGAATCATTGAGTAGAATAAGAAAAAAGATTGTTTCAAAGTAGTTTGCTTTTTATCTATAAGTCAGAATGGCATAAAGCCACAAGCAGACTCAAAATCATGCTTACGTTTTGTAGCAGTTACTTTTACACATGGATACGCAAAATTAATTCAGTCAAAACCACAATATGATGTAAGAGTATTGATAGAGAAAAAATTAGCAAAAGAATATAAAAAAATTTCTAGTTTTTAAATACATTTTTCATAGGTATTACAACGAATAAAACTGGTAATTTTTCAAATCATCTATAAACTAAATTCTAAATACGCTGATTTTATTTTTAACCAAAAATTAAGATTTCTTGAATGCTTCCAAAAACAAAATAACATCTTCCTTATAACTTGCACCAATAGGAATTTCTATACCACAAACGTCAATATCATTTATTGTAAAAGCATGAATTTTAGTACTATTAATTATAAATGAACGATGAATTCTAATAAATTTATTTGGGTTTAATTCTAATTCCATATCGCTTATTTTATATTTAGATGTAATACTTCTGTTATCTTCCAAAACAATTTTTATGTAATCTTTTACACTCTCAATGTAAATAATGTCTGTAAGGTAGATTTTATGGTTTTTAATTCCTGATTTTATTAAAATAAAATCTTTTGAAGCAATTTCATGAGTTTTTGGTGAAATTTTTGAATATTCTATTAAAAACTTATCGACTGCTTTAAAAAAACGTTCAAAAGTAATTGGTTTCAATAAATAATCTACAACACCTAACTCAAACCCATCAATAGCAAAATCACGATAGGCTGTAGTAAGTATCGTTTTTGGCGGATTTTTAAGGTTTCTCAAAAACTCAATTCCCGTCATATTGGGCATTTTTATGTCCAAAAAAAGCAAATCTATAGTTTGTGAATTCAAAATTTCAAATGCTTTTAGTGCATTATTGCAAGTAGCCACAACTTCTAACGCATCAATTTTATCAATGTGCTTTTCAATTAGCCGAACAGCAAGTGGTTCATCATCAACTACTAAACATTTAATTTTCATCATTAGTATTGTAAATTAATTTGTAAAACTACGGTGAATGCTTTTGCCGTTTGTTGTATGTCTAACTGATAATTATTTGCATAAATCAAATCAAGCTGTTTGGTAATGTTTGATAATCCTATTTTAACTTTATCTGTAATCACAAATGTGTTTGAAACTGAATTCGAAATTTCGAATTTAAATATCTTGTCTTTTTGATAGATGTCAATATCAATTTTTGGCGACCCACTATCTTCGCCAGCACCATGTTTGAAAGCATTTTCTACCAACGACAAAAGTAACAATGGTGGAATTTGTATGTCCTTTTCAATGTTACTCCCAAATGAAATTTGCAATCGATCATCATAGCGTAACTTTTCTAGTTCGATATAATTCTTAAGTAATTCAATTTCAGTGTTAACGTTAACAAATTGATCGTTGCATTTGTATAAGATATGATCTAATATATCCGCTAATTTTCCAATGGCAACAGGAGTTCTTGGCGAATTATCTAACGATAGTGAATAAATATTATTCAAAGTATTGAACAAAAAATGCGGATTTAATTGTGCTTTCAAAGCTTTTAATTCTACTTCTGCATTTTCTTTTAATAACTGTGTTTCTTCTTCTTTTTTTCGTTTGTATTCTAAAAAAAATTTAACAAATAAAAACATAAATGAAACCATAAAAACGGCTGGTATGTAGTGTACCCAAAGCTTACGCAAGTCAGTAAAAATCTCAAAAAATGATTCTTGTTCAAAAGGCGGAACTCTAAATAAAGGTTCGCCAACATAAACTACTGTTAATCTTGCTAAAGCCGAAAAAAAATAGACCGTAAAAAAGAAACAGAAAAATGCCAAAACATATTTCTTTTTAAAAAATATTTTAGCAATTATAAAATAAGCTAAAATGTAAGTAGCCAAAGCTTGGGGAATTAGCAATATAATAAGGAAAACAAGAGTTTCAGCTAAAGTTTCGTCCTCGGTATTTAAACCTACCGAAATATTTATTAGGGTATAGCCCAACCAAAATAAAACATGCTTTAAAATTCTGTTACTTTCTATATACTCCCATATTCTTTTAAAAAAATCCATAAACTTTATCTTTATGGTAAATATAATCAACAACTCTACAGATTTAATTATTATAGACGAAATAGTTGTTTTTATGCCTCAACACACTATTTATATATATGAATATTCGTCATTACTCATTTTTTAATTATTAAGGTGCAAAAATTAGATTTCTATCTTCTCCCAAATCTTGTTTAAAAAAACAAACCAATTTTGCCCAATAATTTATAAAAAAATAAGATGAAAAAAATTTTGCTTTTTATTACACTTTGTTTGTCCAACATTTTATTCGCTCAAGAAACTCCGAAAATCTTAACAATTAAAGGAAAAGTAATTGAAAAAAAATCTAACCTACTCCTAGAATTTGCAACAATTACGGTTATTAATTCATCGGATAATAAAATAATAACAGGAACTATTACTGATGATAAAGGAAATTTTACTGTAAAAACTTCTTCAGGAAAGTATTCTATAAAAGTAGAATTTATTGGATTGAAAAGTGTTGTACTAGAAAATATAGATTTACAAACCAATCAAACAATCCCAACTATTTATTTAGAAGAGAATACAACACAACTCGAAACAGTTGAAATCAAGACAGAAAAATCTACTATTGAACATAAATTAGACAAAAAAATATTTAACGTTGGTAACGATTTGATTTCAAAAGGTGGGAATGCAACCGATATTTTAAACAATGTTCCGTCAGTAAATGTTACCACTGAAGGCGTTGTAAGTTTGCGAGGAAATTCGGGAGTTCGAATTCTAATTAACGGGAAACCATCCGTTCTATCAGCAAACAACGGGTTGGAACAAATTCCATCAGAAAATATTGAAAAAGTTGAAGTCATTACCAATCCGTCTTCCAAATACGATTCGCAGGGAACAGCAGGAATTATTAATATCGTTCTGAAAAAAAACAAAATGAGTGGTTTTGGAAGCTCGGCGCAAATAACCACGGGAACACCAAATAATCATGCTTTGGGCTATAATGTGAGTTACAAAAACAAAAAAATTAACTTGTTTTCTGATTTACGATACCAATATTTAACAAGGTTTAGAGAAGAATCTTCTTTGCGAACAAATTATAATAATAATGTAGTTGATTCTTATTTAGAAAGTACTGCAAATAGGGTTAGAAACAACAAAACATTTAATATTTACTTTGGTGGCGACTACTATTTTAATGATAAAAATACAATTACTTTAAGTTATTATTATAGAAACAACACTAGCAATGATTCAGCAGACTATAAATTTAATTTTCTGGACAATAATCGAAATTTCACCCAAATAATTACTGCAACAGAAACGTATCGAGAACCTCAAATTGCTAATCAAATAGAATTAAATTATATTAAAACTTTTGATAAAGTTGGAAAAAAATTTACTATAAACTTACAATATAATTTTTGGAATGATGACGAAAATGAAGCCATTCAGGAAGAAGAAAAATTGCCAACAATTTCTAAAAAAGCATTAAAAAGTAGAGATATAGAAAGCAGCAAAGATTTTCTTTTCCAAACCGATTACACAATTCCAATTACCGAAAAATCAAAAATAGAATTTGGTTTAAAAGGAGAAATTCGACGAATAAACAGTGATTATGAAGCGTTTGAAGATAACACACCAATAACTAATTTAACTAATTTGTTGAACTATAAAGAAAATATTTTTGGCATTTATTTTCAATACGGAAGCAGTTTTAAAAAATTAGAATATCAATTGGGTTTAAGAACAGAACATTCTAATACGGGGAGCAATGACCGAATTAATCTGTTTAACATTAATAAAAAATACACCAATTTCTTTCCAACTGCCCATCTTACTTATGGAATAAATGATGAATTAAACCTTCAATTAAGTTATAGTCGAAGAATAAGTCGACCACAATTTTGGCAACTGAATCCATTTGGAGGTATCGCCGATAGACGAAATATTCGAATTGGAAATCCCGATTTGAATCCAATGTTCACCGATTCGTATGAATTAGGAACTTTAATAAAATGGAAGAAATTATCTATAAATCCAAGTGTGTATCATCAATTTTCAAGGAATATTTTTGAAGATATAAGGACAACCAATACCAGTGGAAACTTAGTGGAACAAGCTATAAATTCTGGTACCGAAAGTCGTCTTGGAGCAGAAATTAGCATTACCTATTCGCCTATTAAATGGTTGACGCTTTCTGGCGAAATTAATTATTACAAGTTCAACCAAAAAGGTGTTTTTAGTGTTTCTGATAATGCTTTTACTTCAAGATTGAATTCAAGAATTAAATTTTCAACTTGGAATTTTCAAACCAACGTTAACCATCAAGGGGCCCGAAAAAGTGGTCAAATAAATGCCGATGCGCAATATTGGGTCGATTTGGGAATGGGAAAAGACATCTGGAAAGAGAAAGCAACCATTACTTTTAAAATAGACAATGTTTTCGATTCTCGAATTTCTCAAGGGGTTGTAACGGGTACCGATTATACTTTAGACTATAATTTCAAAAATGCCCGACCCAGAATTTATGCCACTTTTACTTATAGATTTAACAGAAAAAAAAGCGACAAAGATCGTTTGCCAGAGTAAAAGTACACCAATTTAAAACAAAATATAATAAATGTAAAATGTCAAAAAAAATTGCAAAATGAATCCCAAAATTATAAAAAGATTTGTTTCTAAATAGTTTTCTTTTTGAAAATAAGCCAAAATGCAGTAATTAATTCGTCCAAAGTCATTGGGAGACTCAAAGTCATATCTACGTTTTCTTTGAATAGAAAATAATCAATAAATAAATGTTCACTATATCATACAAAATGTAACAAAATACCGCTACTATTTTAAATATTCCGAAGTAGTTGGTTGTTACACTAGATTTAATAATAATAATAATATATCCAAACAATATATGATGTAACCCAAAAACAATCAGACAAATAGACTCGTTAGCGGTAAGTTGACCGCATAGATCTAGAAATTTAACGTTTAACAAAAATTAATAAATAAAAAAAATGAAAGTAAAATTCACATTAACACTATTTTTAACGACACTAATATTTTGTACTAATATTATAGGACAATCTAATATTAAAACAGAAACTTCAATAGATAGTTTTATTGAAAATAAAATGCTTGAAACGGGAATAGTTGGCATCGGAGCGTCTATTATCGTTGATAAAAAAGTAGTTTGGTCAAATGGATATGGTTTTGCAGACAGAGAAAATAAAATTCTTTTTACGCCTTCAACTATAATGAATGTAGCTTCCATTGCCAAAACTTTTACAGGGGTTTGCATAATGAAAGCTGTTGAAGAAGGAAAAGTTTCGCTTGACGAAGACATAAATAACTATTTACCTTTTAAAGTTATAAATCCAAATTATCCTAATGACAAAATAACATTGCGACATTTGGCTACTCATACTTCAGGGCTTACAGACAGAAACCCATTCTATGGTGACAGCACTTATTATTATGAAGGTCGTAAACCAGAACAATTAGGTAAATTCTTAAAAGATTATTTTGTACAGAGTGGTAAACACTACTCAAAAGATAACTTCTTAAATGCCAAACCTGGAACATATAGAGATTACTGTAACATTGGTGCAGGATTGGCTGGATATATCATTGAGGTACGAACAGGAAAAACTCTAAACGAGTATGCTAAAAAACATATTTTTAAACCCTTGAAAATGCAAAATTCAGGGTGGGCATTAAATGAAATTGATATTACCAAACATACTAAACTTTATGAAAAGAAAGGCGAAAGCATTGTGCCAATCCAATTATACGAAATGACAACTTATCCAGACGGTGGCATTAGAACTTCGGTAGATGAATTGTCTAAGTTTTTTATCGCTTTGCTAAATGAAGGTGAATATAAAAAAATAAGAATTTTGAAAACGGAAACCGTAAAAGAAATGCTTCGTTTTCAACACACAGAAACAAATAAACCTGAAAACGTTAACATCAAAAAACTTAACCAAGGTATTTTTTGGGCTACAAAATTAGGAGCAACCCGAATTGGTCACAATGGTTCAGACTCGGGAGTGAGAACATTTATGCTTTCAGATTTAAACAAAGAATTTGCTGTAATTGTATTTTTCAATACCAAATTGGACGAAAAAGACGAGGGAATTTACTTTGACATTTATGAGGAACTTTACAAATATGCAAAGGACTTAAAATCGAAACAAACAACCAATCGTTAACAGGGGTCGCTGTTACGCGACTCTTTTAAAAAAGTAAAATTTCAAATCTGCATAAAAAACAACCTCGTTTAAGCACATTTAAGCGAGGTTGTTTTTGGTTTTATATTATATTTTAAATAATACGGTGATTAAAAACAAACATTTTCAATTCATTGAAAGTTGTTTTTAGAGAAGTAGGCATTTTTGCTTTTGTTACTCATACAACTCCGGCTTTTGTTTTTGTTTTTTTGGAGATGAAATTCAAGTATTTCTCGAGATCTTAGGTTAACGCTACCATCAAAACGTGTTTGTTGGCTTGCTTGATTCCTCTAGTATTCACACGTTTGATATGGTAAAATTGACCAACGTTCCTAATTACTGGTTCTACGGTTTTACTTCTCACTAGTACCATTTTCTGAGCATAGCTTGAATGGGTATACTAACTCTGCCATTAATAATAAAGACTATCTACAATTTTATAATTCTTAATAATTTTTATGAGGAGTCTCATAAAGTGTGTCCGTAAAAAAAAGCAGGAGGGTATTTACAAACCTTCCTGCTTTTTTAAAATCAAATTTAAGAATATTGAAAATCTAAAACCCACTTTTCATCTCAGCATTAGCTGGTGGCTCTATTCCTAAGAGTTTTGCAATTGTTGGAGCAATTTGCAAGGAATACATTTCTTTGATTTCCTTTCTAGGAACATCGGGACCAATGGCATAAAATATAGATTGACCTTCTCGAATGGTTGATAAGTTTCCATGTACAGCTCTACCCGTTTCATTCATTGTGCCGTTGATAAGGAACTCCTTAGTCCTTTGATTTTCTTTTTCAAACATTATTGGGTCAAAAGAATTTTTGACAAGAAAGTTAGCATCAGGAACAATTCTCTCTGATATACTATATCCCTGTTTACAACTAACGAATAAATCACCAGAAAAGTCTGAATCGAAAAGCCCATATTTTATTTGTTCCTTTTGATTTGCTACTAATTCAAAAATTAACTCACCAGTCTCCTCATCTTTTAGTGTTTGGAGTGCTGCAATTAATTTCCTCTTGTAATTGTCATACTCTTTACTATTTATATATTCTTTATTAATGTATATGTGAGCTGAATTTCCACTTGTAGCTATTTTTATATTTTGTTTTGACTCGTTAAATCCTTTTTGATTAAAATAGTTATTAAGCAAAAGGGTAGTATGAATTGGCACCATTCCATGATCAGAAAAAATAATTAAGTTTGCTTCTTTTGGCAATGCATTTATAATTTCTAGTAAATAGGAATCAATTTTTTGAAATTGAGCTTGTATATATTTTGAATATATTTCAGGTCTTTTTCCGTTATCAGCAAAAAAATCAATTTGTCTTGGATTGGTTAAAGTATATCTATGTTGAACATCATCGAGAGTTGAAAAATAACCAAATAGCAGGTCCCATTCATTTTCTTTCATTCCTGTCAAAATTAAGTTTTTGGAGTACTTTGAAAGTCTATCCAATTGCTCAAACCATATTTTTTCTGAGACCAAACCACTTGTTTGTTTTCGGTTTTCTGGTTCACCAGGCCATAAGCCACAATTTAATTCAAGTTTTTGTAGAAAATTGCCAGGAAAACCATAAACCTCAGCTGGTACAGTGATTAATAATTGCAAAGAGCCATTTTTTTCATTAAACTTTGTTATCCGAAGTGAACTTATATATTTCTTTCCTTCTTTATTAATCTCTATTTCAGACCAATTGTCTTCATTGACCACTGCATTATAACCGTTTTTTAGATTGTCATCAGTATCCACGACTATTTCTAGTTTTTGAGTCAATAGGCTACTAGGACTAAAATTTAAGTTCTTTATATAAATTTGTAGTGGAATTTTAAACTTCCCATATACTTCATAGAAAGGTTGTGATGGACTTTCAGGATTAGTTTGAAGTTTAATATAACTATCTGTATCATTTATATATGATATAGTATCAGTTATTTTTAAATCTATTACTAATGACGGACCTGAACCAAGTGGATACATAAACATAAAATCAGTCATTCTATTTTTGTTTGTATAATCTATACCAACGCCAGCTAAAGTCATCACCTTTTTGCCTTGACGCATTGCTGCTTGAAAAATAGTTTCAGATTTAATATCTTGTTTGAAAGCTGTTAGATTTGGACTTTCCCATTTTTGATTTCTTGATCTAAATGAATTACCAATAACTCCAGTTTTTGAAGGAGATGATCCTGTAAAAATTGAAATATGTGACGGACCAGTTGAGGCTACATTTATAGGTAATAACGTACTTGCAAATGCTCCATTTTTTTTCATTTTTGCAAATGCACCATCTTTTGGGAGGACTCCATTTTCTAAATATTTATCAACTAAATAATCAGGTGTACCATCAAGAGAAATTACGACTACTTTTTTTCTGGAATTTTGTGCTGTACTATCATAACTAATTAATATCATAAGTATTACTAATAGCAATATGATTTTATTTAGCAATTGATTTAGCAAATTGAATTTAAAGTAAACCTTATTTTTAATATAGTTAGATCCCATATAGTTTTTTTTTAGTAAAAGTAACTTATGGGAGTATTTTGGCAACAAACAGTTTGATAACTTATATACCTATTTGATAAGTGTCTTTAAATTGAGAAGGTGTTAAATTTGTATGATGTTTAAAAAATCTACTGAGATGATTCGCTTCAGAAAAATTCATTTGATATGCAATTTCATTTATGTTTAGTGATGTACTGATGAGTAATGACTTTATTTCGTAAATCATAAAGTCATCAATCATTTCTTTGCAAGTAATACCAAATTGTTTCTTTACAATTTTATTCAATGTTATTCTACTTATGCCTAATTTTTGTGCATAGTAGGTAGTAGAACGGTTGTATCTTATTTCATCAATTAGGATCATCTTAAATTTAAATGAAATAGTACTTATCTGAGTTTCTGAAGACAATTTATTTGATTCAGAGTATATACGATTTAACTTAATTAAAATAAAGTATAATAAAGATCTAATTAGATGTTCACTATCCGATTTTAGTGCATTCAATTCAGTAATAATGTTTTCAAATGTATTTTGAAATTTATTGAATAAGTCCCTATCAATTTTTATAAATAATGGATTTGTTTTGTTATGAAAGAATTGGAGCCTATAAGTAAAAAGTCTATCTGTGAAGAATTTTGATAAAAAATCGTCTTTAAAGAATAAGAAGTGACTTTTTATTTTTTCTTTATTCACAAACCATTTCCTTACTTGATACGGTGAAATAAAAATGATTGTATTATCTTCTATTTTAATCTTTTGAGAGTCGAGTTCTAAATAGCCATTTCCTTTTTCAAAAAATATAATTTCAAAAAAATCAGTTTGATGAGCAATCGTTTCAAAAAAATAATTAATGATGTCATTGTTACTACCAAAATCCATTAATATTTCTTTACCATACTTTTCTTTTACAAAATGGAATACTATCATTTTAATGTTGTTTAATGCAAATTAAACTAATTTAGTAATGTTTATGTTATCATATTATATTTAAAAGTATATTCTAATAAAAATTATGTTATGCTTTGATTTTTGCTAAAAATATGTGAAGTATCAAAAAATGCTACCGACAGTATTAAGGACTAATAATGCAAAGAAAAACCATAAGATTATTTGGACTGTTTTGTCTAAAAACCTGAAATTAAATACATTGCATTTCATTATTAAAATCCAACTTAAAAAGACATTTTTTGAAATTGATGTTGCTCCAAAACATACGTTTCTATGTCATTTCAAAGTCTTGTGCCCCTAGCAATACTTTAAGGAATAATTTTGGCAATAATTCAACTTTGAAAAAGGATTACCGAAAATTGTAATCCTAAAAATATTATTACTGAATTATTGAAATATAGGTTTATAATTATTTAATACTTGCATCCATTTTACCATTTAGAAATCGGCCAATGAATGTGTTTTTTACTAGAAAATGATAGCTGGTAAAACAAAGGATTATGGTTGATACTAGCGTTATGAAAAACTTTAAAAAAGGTGATAAAGCAAAATTAGCTAATAAGCCTGGCACAAACGCAACAATGGGAAGATGGATTAGATAAACCCAATATGCCGCTCCCATCATATAATTTAATTTGGGTGAATAAGTGTTGAAATAGGTCATAAAAAGGGCTATAAAACCGAAAATAAAGATTGTGCAAAAGAGAGCTGAAAGAAATTCTTTGGCATAAATTATCCAAGCAGAATCTCCCCAAGGTGTAAATAGAAATGCAAAAAATAAGAAAGTTGCGACAGCTAATTGTCCAATTGGGTAATCTTTCATTTTGTGGAGACTATTGGTTTTAAAAATAACCCAACCTGTCTCAAAAAACAAGAAGTAGGTTGTAAATATTGGAAAATCAATACTCCATTTATTATTTGTTGTCAAATAGGGCTCGCCTATCCAATATAGACAAAGAAAAAACAGAATTGTCAGCGTTATAATTCTAAGCCAAAAAATTTGCAAAATGAAGGAAATAATTTTACCAAAATAAATGGTTAAACTATTATCATCTTTGAATATTTTTGCCAATAACCAACCTCCAAAAGAGTAAAAAATCAAAAAATAAAGAAACCATAAATGCAAGACATTGAAAGGGAAAAACTTTCCAATAATTATTTCATTCCAAGCCTTTTGCAAGGGATAAATTTCACCAGCCAAGGCATAATTTGTATAAGCAAATGCAAAAACAGACATTGGATAAATGATTAAAACTCCAGCTATGAATGGCAGAACAATGCGTTTCATTCGATTTCGCAACATCTGTCCGGGACCTTTTTTATAAAACAACACAGCTCCAAAATAGCCCGACACAACAAAAAAAACAGGCATCCGGAAGAAGTGGATATAGGCAACCACAATGTCAAAAAGCAAACTGTTTTGTGGATTTTTGAGAGACCAGAATGTTGCATAGTCACCACTTGCATAGGTTAGTCCTGCGTGGAGGATAATACCTAACAACATCATAATGGCTCTTAGCGCATCTAGTCCATAGATTCTTTCTGAATTTATTGTTTTCATAAAATTGTTGTTAATAGTTATTTAAAAGAGTGAATTCAAGCCCTAGCAACTAACTTCTAATTATTATCACTTTTCTAGCAATGAAATATGCAAATACTCCGAAAATAATTTCAATTCCTGCACCTATCAAAGCTGAAAGATAAGCTGACACATTTAGCGAAAACAATAAATAACTTGCAATTCCTAAAGCACCCCCTAAAAACCAAAATAATCGGCTTCCATAAATTGTATTAAAAGTTAAATATCTACCACCAATTATCATCAGCATACCTTGAAAAAACCATTCTATATGCACAAGTGAGAGCCCATATGCAAGAGGAATGCACATAATCATAAAGATAGTTCCTTCCATAGTAAGACTAATCAGTGGATTGTTTTTACTTTGGGTTCTACCAATTCCAATCAATTTATTAAAAAGAGTACTTATTGGACTAATAAGAACTCCGCCAATTAAAAGCGTCCATACAGCTTGTTTTGCTGAATAATTGTAAGCCACAAGACTTGAGATAAACCACATAAGTCCAGAAACTACTATACCAGTTGCACCTAATAAATGATTTTCTCTCATTTCAGTTTGTGCTGATTTTATATCATTAAAATCTTTTATTTCCATATCTTCTGTTTTTGAACTTTTAACTTAATCATTCTTGAAATCTAATTAATGTTTTCAGTTTGTATTTATGTCTATGCTTTATATAGAACCTTACAAAAAACTTTGATGACCAATATCAAAATCGGAATCTCTTGCGTAATGGTATTAGAGATTTTAAGTTGTCAATTCTTAGAGCTACTAACCTAAAATAAAACTTTGTTAGTGTTAATGTAAATAGAGAGGAATTGGATTGAACAAAATCATAACTACTAATTTGAAATAGTATCCAAACATACTTTTACATTTTTTTTCGCTAGTATTTTTTGGATTCTTCAATACGAGGCCATTTCCACGCATAATGAATAATTAGACAAAACAGAATCACTTCGACAACAGCGCCAAACACCATGTGTATCCAAGCCTCTCCTGCTAGATTAAACAACATATAAGGAATGTACAACGTAGCGAAAATGATATTGGTAAGGCGATTTACTTTAGCAGGTAAGGCAACAGAAAGGAAAATCATCAATGCCGGAATTGTTACTGACACTAGTGCCGCCAAAAGAAATCCTTGCGTAATATCAAATTCAAATACTCTCCCTGTTTTAATGTGTTCTATCTTACTCGGCATATATAAATGGAAATAATCAAGATAGATAATTAGAAACATCAAACTCGCCCACAACGTTGCAAGCTTCAGTTTCAAACTAACTTTGATGTCCTCTAGTGCATTTTGTGGTGTGCTTTGTGTGTTCATAATATTGCTTTTACTATTTTAAAATTCACCATAATTTATTTTTTTTCTAAAAATCCAAAGTAGCATTGGAAGTTCAACGTCAACATCGTATTCTGTATAAACAAAGTCCTTTATTTATATATTTTAATCTATTCAAGTCAAATGTCATTTAAAGAGTTTACAACTCTCATTCCTTGAATAATACACATCTCATTTCTTAGGGCTTACCTCGTAAATTCGACTACTTGGGCACTCACAGTTATGGTTCTTCTCACATAGAAAGGTGCAAAACCACTGACGTGTTCTTCTGTTATCACATTGATTATGGCTTTGGAAGCATTCAGCAAGTTAGCTTTCTTCAACATCGCTGAATACGCATTTTCGTAAAGTTGTCTTTTGTCTATACCTCCAATCGCCAGTACATAAGAAGTCTCCGAACTTCCGCTTACCTGATCAATAACCTTGAAGTTGTTTCCGCTTAAGTGTACCTCAGTGGCGTTTTGGTTGTGGTTAGTAACAAAGGCTGAGCCGATGCCACATGAACTAAAAGATGCCGTAATCAATAACAATACAAAATATGTTCTGATTTTTTTCATTGTAGTAATTATTTATTTTTCCTTTTTAAAGTCAAAATTATATCCAAAATTAAGACCTGGTTGGAAAACGGAGTTGTCCCATTTTTTTTCTACTACTTTAAAAGATTCGGGAACACCAGTTCTTACAGGCCAATAACTGCAAGCTATAGCTGGTTCAAAAAAGAATCGATTTTTAAAAAATTTAAATTGATATCCTACATGAAAGTTCAGATATAACGTGTAGCCATTTCCAATTGCTTTTTTATTATTATCATAATATTTTTCAAAAGCATTTAATGCATGTACAGATGTAAAAAGTCCTTTCCACAAAAAACGTTGGTATCCTATAGTAGGCGCAAGGATTCGTGCATGTCCGGGATAGCCTTCTCCGGGTTTGTCAAATGAGGGTGTCCCTAAAGCTATACCTAAAGGCCAGGCATAAACAGACCGTTTAAAATCTAAAGAAAGTACATCTTTTGGTGTTATTCTATATCCTAAATTTAATTGAATGTACTCAGGGTTGTTTGTTTTATCAAAATTTCCAAGCATAAATAGTGAACTACCAACAAACCACTTTCTGTAAGTACTATCTTGTTGGACTTCTGGTGCAATTTGCTCTACTTGTGAATCTTTTGCATTCTGCGCGTTAAGCTGTAAATTACTTGCAAGAACTACAATAAAACCAATAAATAAAATTTTCTTTTTCATATCTTACTTTTATATTAAATTATATTGCAAATGTAGATTGGTGATAAGCAACAGCTACTTGACTTAAGTTAAGTAATGACTTTAAATCTTTATTTTTTTATCTAATTCTTATTCTTTACCTACTTAAAGAGTAGGGTTTAATATCTAGATTATCTGCTAATCGATGGTGTGGCAAGCGCATTAGGCATACTTACTGTTAGATTTGTATGTTCTACAAAATATGTAATACTCAGAAGGTTCTTTGTTTATAAAGCAATGATTTGTAAACCGTTTGGTTTTTCAAGAATCACAAAAAATATGTGTAGTTTATAAAATAAGAAATGAGGACAAATATGTGGCTTGGATAGATAAAAAAATTACTACCGATATTGTCCTGTCCTATTCTAGATTGAACATTTTTTTGTCAAAATTAGATTAAAAACTATAAAATTGATTTACCAATTTTAAATGAATTGAATTTTATAATTTGCACCACTAGTGTCCACTAAAAATTAAAATAAGTTCTTTGAAATTATTGTATATCTGTATTTTAAGATTCATTTTTGAGCGTGACGATTTGAAATGATTATTATGTTCGTAAATCAATATTACGAATATGAATCACGGTAAATATGTCTTTTCTCAATTGATTGATTTTCTTCCTCAACGTGTTTTTGACAGGTTAACTAGTAAATATTCTGGCAATAAATCGGTCAAACACTTTACTTGTTGGAATCAATTATTATGTATGATTTTTGGTCAACTTTCAGCAAGAGAAAGTTTAAGAGATTTGATAATTGTTATAGAAGCACATCAATCAAAATCATATCATTTAGGATTTGGCAAAAATGTAACTCGTAGTAATATATCCAAAGCTAATGAAAATCGTAATTATAGAATATTTGAAGAGTTTGCCAATCATTTAATATCGATTGCCCAGGATAAAAAAAGCAATGATGACTTTGAAATAAAAGGCAACATTTATGCTTTCGAATCTTCAACAATTGACCTATGCTTGAGTGTGTTTTGTTGGGCTGATTTTCGAAAAACTAAAGCAGGAATAAAATTACACACACTATTTGATATTAACACACAAATTCCAGTATTCATTCATGTTACAGAAGCAAATGCACACGATGTTAAAGCAATGGATATCATAAATTATGAGCCATTAGCCTATTATATTTTTGACCGTGCTTATGTAGATTATGATCGTCTTTTTCGTATTACAAAAGCTAATGCATATTTTGTTGTTAGAGCAAAATCTAATGTGAAATTTAAAAGAATGTATTCTCTAAAAGTTGACAAAACCACTGGAATTAAATATGACCAAATTGGTAAAATAGAAGGTTTTTATACATCAAAAGATTATCCAGAAAAGATACGAAAAATAAAATTTTTCGATGTTGAAAATAAAAAAACATTAGTCTTTTTGAGCAATAATTTTGAATTATCAGCTCAAAATATTGCACTACTTTACAAACAAAGATGGCAAGTAGAATTGTTCTTCAAATGGATAATGCAGCACCTAAAAGTTAAGACCTTTTGGGGAACAACAGAAAATGCTGTTCGTATTCAAATTAATGTAGCAATTGCAACTTACTGTTTAGTTTCTATAATAGCAAAAGATTTAAAAATCAATCGCTCAACCTACGAAATTCTACAAATTTTATCCGCATCGTTACTCGATAAAACATCTGTAAATGAATTACTTATGAGATCAGATTATAATAACATCAATGAAGATAATACTAACCAGCTGGTTTTTAACTTATTTTAAGTGGACACTAGTGATAAATTGTCTGAAAAAATTAAAAATTGTTGTGCCATTAACAAAGAAATACATTCCAATTTTGTCTGTATTTTTTTGGCTTGAAAACAAAGTACTACATTTTGTTGCTATCTCTTTCAAGAATAATTATTTATAGTTCAACACCGTTTTTATTGTAAATTAATACATCATTTTTATTTATAACTTTATCTATTGCAGATATGTCAGCATTTTTCTCTTCTTGAGATTTATTAGTTTGATTGATGTAATTTGAAAATTCTTCAAACTTATATCTTGATTCTTGAAATGCAGATTTTTCGTTAACTTTAATGGTTTTGCACGAAAATAATGATACAACGATTAGTAAATATGCTATTCTTCTCATAGTAATATTAATTTTTATTTTAGTATTTATTTTTTTGTCAATCTTTTTTTAGTATGATACTGTGCACAAGATTGCAGACAACTATTTAGCAACAGTAGAATATGATATATGCTACTAAAAATGACAAGAGTCCACATTTTTATTGTTTTTTCCATACCATTCATTAGCGATATCAAATTTAAATTCAGATAGTTCTTATGAGCACAACTTTTTTCAGATATTGGTTCTGATTACTCTGCCGATTCGACACTCTCAATTGCAGTACTAGCTATTGAGCTTTGCTCGTTAAAATAAGAAATTATTTTTTTTTCGTATTCTGCTTTATATTCCGATTTCATGATGTTAGCGTGTTTTGCATTTTCCACAATCCATAATTCAGTTGGCACTGGGCTATTATTCTTAAATTTTTTCCCCATCTTTACAGGCGTCCAATCGTCAGTTTTCGAGTAAATTAGAAGTAAAGATTTTAAGTGTTTAGATTCTTTTATTCGTTCCTCCATTTTAATTTTCTTTTTAAACTTGGGCATAAAAACGTTTAAAATCTTTAAAGTTTTGTACGCAAATGGAAAATGTATCCAAAAATCATCTAAACTTGTTGCGGCACTTTCAATGATAGCAAAGTCGTATTTGTGAGTTTTGTCAGCAAATGCAATAGTCGCCCATTGTCCACCAAGTGAAATTCCAAAATAACCAATTGGAATTTTTGGAGTCAATATTGAAGCCTCAATACCAATAGCAACAATATCTTCAAAATATGAAAAATTCCCATGAGTGCTTTCGCCAAATCCGTTGATATCAAAGACTAATGTGTTGTAGCCATTTTGTCGTAATAAGTCTGTATAGCCATTTTTAAGAAAATAACCTTTTGCTTCTTTTCCCATTGGGTGTCCTAATACAATTGTCGCTTTTACATTTTCAGTAAGAGCTTTTGCAAAAAGGCCATAAATAGTCCCTCCCGATTTACTTTTTATTTTTATTGAGTCCCATTCTTTCTGTTGTTCAATTGTCAATGGGTTTTGCCATTTAACCATATAGCGTCCAAAAAAAGCCTTCTTAATTAATTTATACATGTTTTCCTGTTTTTATAATCATGTTGCCAGTTTTCCTATTTTAAATCTCTAACTGCTGTACCAGCAACTTTTATTTTTGCACCAAATGGTAACTTTTGAACTTCATAAACAGTTCTAGCGGGACGCCTGTTCTCTGGAAATAAATCCATATACAAATCATTTATTTGAGGTAAATCATCAAGACTTGTGAAGGCAATATCAATAAAAACAGCGTCCTCTATACCAAAATCAGCATTCCTTAATACAGAAAAAAAATTTTCAAATGCAATTTTTGCTTCTTCAATTGTAGTTTCACATATATATTTTCCGTCCTTATCTACTGACAATTGTCCGCTAACAAAACACATATTATTAGCCACTACTCCATGACTTATTGGATTTGTCCAGTCAGGTAATCCCTTACCTTTCACTATATATTTTTTTGAATTCATATTATTTAGTTTTTTAACTTTTTTGTTTATAACTATTTTACATAGTTTATTAATTCTTAAATTTTTATTTAGTCGAGTGAATTACTCGTTGTTTTACAATATCTGTATCAATTCCGTTGGATTGCATTTTTTCAGTTGCTTGATTTACAATTTGTGTCTTTAGTTCAAATAGTGTTGAGTCGAATATTACGTGCTTATCCATCATAAAAGTCATGTCGTACTCTATTTCTTCCCATGTTGAAAAGTCAGCGTGGTTATGTTGCAATTGAACTTCTAATTTATCTAAGGCGTTTGCAACTTTTGCTTCATAAGTTTCTTTCTCTTCAAACTCGAAGAATAAATCATAAATCTCTTGTCCGTTTATTTCCTTCAGAATTAAACGCAAGTTTTCAATTGCCTTTTTTTCCATTTCAACTTTTTTAAGTTTAATTTCTGGATTCCTTATAACTTCTAAAGCAGATATGTCACCTGCTTCTGCTTCTACTAAGTCGTGTAGAATTATCATTTTCAAAAGTCGAGCCGTATCAACTTTTTGTTTTAATAATGGTTCTATTAAAACAAACATTAATGACATTCTCCAAGTATGTTCTGCAACACTTTCTTGTCTACCATTTGAAGTGAAACTATGACGAAGTTCAAATTTTAGTCTTTCTGCAAGAGTTACTACTTTTAGGATAGATGTGATTTCTTTTTTCATTCTGATAGCTTTTATATTTTCCTTTTTTTTCGAAATGATGTATAATAATTGCTGAATGGTTGGTTTTCTTTAAGTCCCATTCATATATAATGTAATATTACATTAATCAGTTTAGGCAAATAAAAATCATACCCAATCAAATGTATTTCGCCATTTCTTGTTCAATTGCATTATTTGAATTCTTTAGCGTTACAGCAATTTTTTCCTTTTCTGATTCGCTCCTATTTTGGCTTGCTTTCTTTTTTCCTTGGATTTGGGTCACTTTAATTCTGAATGCTACAATGCCTTTCATCAAATTATGGCGAAACTTTTCTGGCAAACTTTTCCATTGCTCAAGATAACTACTCTCATATGTGAGTACCATATCTTTTAAAACTTGAGTAGTACCTTCTTCAGATGTAATTATTTCAGCTTCTCCATACATTTGAACAGATAGATAGTTCCATGTAGGCACGTTGAGTTCTGTATCATAATTTTTAGGAGAAATATATGCGTGTGGTTCGCTAAAAATAACTAATACTTTATTGGTCTGTAATTCTTTCCACTAATCGTTTGCTCTTGCAAAGTGGGAAACTAGATACAACTCATTATTAATCTCTTCAAGGATAAACGGTAAATGAGTAGCGGTTTGAAAGTTGTCATTTACAGTAACAATTGTAGCAAAACTATATTTTTTTGCAAAAGAGACTATTTCTGAATAATCTTGTAATTTAAAATGATCTGGTGTATACATACTATATATATTAACAAATTTATTGAGAATCAAATAATCTCCTGTGATAATTGATTTGACCCAAGTGATAACCTAAATGAACACAGAGATGAGTTAAATAATAAGCTATCGTTGTTTGCCCAACTGAAACTCCCAAAGGATAGATTTCTTTTAAATTTTCTTCTTCAAGCATCTCAAATGTTGTATTAATTACATTTTTCGTTTTTTCAATTTCTTTTTTGAGGGTTTCAATAGATACATTTATGTCTGAGAATTCAAGATCGCGATTTCTTATGTAATTTTTTTTTCCTAATGCTGAACCAATGTATGTGTTTAAATTCCCTATTAAATGTAAGCACAAATTCCCTGCAGAATTATTAATTAAACCATCTGTAATCCATAGATTATCTTCACTTTTATAAAGAGAAATTTCCGTTTTCAGTTTCTCTAAATCTCTAATGATTAGAGTTTTTATTATGTCTTTATGCATTTTATAATTTAAATTATTTGATTTCTATATGATTATAAATAGTTTAAAGTATAATTCATCATAGAAAAATTTGTGCTACTGCCAATAAATACAGTAAGTTTTCAAAAAAAATTATTGTATGTTTTAATAATTAGATCTCCATATATTCATTCAAAATAGCAACAGCTTGATAATTTTTATTTTCTATAGCTATTGTAATGGGCACTTTATTTGAATAAACTTCCTTTACATCTGGTAAAGCACCATTTTGTAAAAGTAAGATCATCATTTCTAGATTATTCATTCTAATGCTTTCAACCAATACACTTGTAAAGTACTCTGGATGTTGATAATTTAAATCAACACCAATCTTTAAATAGTATTTTACTAAATCGAGGTCGTTGTTTTTAACACCCTGAAACATATCTTTCCAATCTCCTCCCATTTTAGAATTTTATATTTTTTTTTGTTATTATTTTATGTTAAGATTATAAGTGTTTCAATTTCTGTAGCGATTTAATAATGTGACCCCTTTTTAAATCTATTAAAATTGAATATTTAAAAGAACTGAAACTTTTTTTAAATTTAATTCTAAATATTTTTTGTCCAGTAGGTCTTTTTGTTTACTACGAGGCTTACACCGTACTTTCGCTTATAAATTATTGTATAAGCAATAATCAAAATAACAGTAATTGTTCTAAAAACATTAAAATAAAGACCTCCTAACGCATTCTCTGTTGCGTTAAATAGTAATGCAGAAAGGTTCATAAAAAAATGTAGAAATACTGGAATCCATATATTAAAATTCCACTCGGCATATACCCAAGCGAAAAGGATTCCGCCAAGAAAAGTTATTGCAAATATTCCTATCGAATCCAGAACTTCTTGACTTTGATATAAATGTATGAATCCAAATAAAAGCGAACCTAAAAATACTGATGGAATAAATCCGACTTTGGTGAATTGGAATAATTGTCCAAAAAGAAATCCTCTAAAAAACAGTTCCTCAAAAAATGCAGCCGACAATACTTTAATTAAAAAGTCATCAACATTCATTTCTGGATTGAATTTAAAAACAATTGCAAAACCAATAAACATTGGCAAAGTAAAAAGCAGTGTAACAAAAAATCCCTTGAAAAAAGATTTAAAAAACCCTACACTTTCGCCAGATTTTTTATAACCATGCATAACTATTAAACCAATGAAAATGGGAATTCCAGAAATTAAATAAGTTAAAATGTGGCTTATACCGCCAAGATTAATCATCTGATTAATAGCATTCCTTAAGTCTTTAAAATAAATTTCGTCTAGCAAACAATAAATTCCAAAGGCCAAATAGGTAATTATTATAATTTTGGTTTCTTTTTTCATAATAATTTAGTTTTGATGGGATATTTTTTTTATATTAATGTGTTATTTCTTGAAAATTTAAATTGGAAAAAAAAATAAATTCTCGATTTAATCTAAAAATTTCACTCTAATTTCATGGGTTGGCACTACGCATTCGTTTTTCTTTCCAAATAACTTATACCTATATTTTGAGAAAACAGCATAACAGTAATCTCTGATTTTGATAGGGATTATTTTAGCAACAATGAAAATTCTTGGAAGACCAACTAACAATTTACATATCTCAAGTAAAGCTTCTGTTTTTACAAAAACTTGTTTGTTATTGATGAAAATAATTGTGTTTAATGAATTTGCATGGTATGAATTTGCATGTAATAAGTTCATTCCTATTTCACTTTGTTGAGAGGCAAAACGTAGTTTATCTCTTTTATCATATTTAATTAAGAAGAGTACAGTCGAATTGCAAAAATTACATTCGCCATCAAACAAAACAATTCCTTTTTCAAGTTCATTTCTTTTTTTTACCATTTTGTTGTTATATAAAATTCAAGAATTCTAATTGCTACAAAAAGTAGTACTGAAAAGATAACTTTTAAAAAAAACTTCTTTTTTGAAGCATCAATCTTTTCAATACTTGTGATTATTCTGAAACTGTGTATTACTTTTTCTTTGCTAAACCATAAAATAGCTATAATAAATAGTTGATAAATTATTGCGGCTCTTAATGCGCCTATATTGACATTATAAAAAATATCTTGAAGAATTACATTTACTAATATGGTTGAAACAAATAGACATCCTAAAATTCTTGTTCGTTTTAATAGCATTAAAGTTCCCCCTATTATTTCTAAAAATCCTAATGTTAAAACAAAAGGTCTTGAGTAGCCATAAAAAGCCCACATGAGTTGCTGAGCAGTCATTTCTGAAACTTTGAGGTTAGTGTTAGTAGCTCCATCAAATTGAACCATTTTACCAATTCCGTAAGCAAACATGGCCATTACAACGATATAAGTAAAAGCATTTTCTATTATTTCAATTATCTCTTTTTTATCGAATTTCATTACTTTAAATTTTTAAGTCAGATAGCAAATATTCTTACTTTTCACTATTCTTATTTTTTAATGATCTTTATTGTTTTCATTTTGCCTTCAGAAAATAGCCTTATGAAATAAATCCCAGCCGGTAAATTTTTCATCTCAATTTCAAAATTCTTGTTGTCTTCATATTTACTTGAAACAAATTGACCAATACTATTTATTATTTCATAGTTCGAGATTTTTTCTGAATAGGATATATCTAGATAGTCTGAAACTGGATTTGGACTGTAAGTGAATTTTAAATCATCGAAACGCTCAACTTTTAGGCAAGGGCCCTTCGCAGTAACTGGAGTCCTCATTGCACTTTCACAACCGGAGATAGTTTGAGAAACATAATACACAGTATTTGCAACCAGAACCGTTGTTATCGGCAGCACTGTTGTACTTGTAGATGATTCGTACCATAAGAGATTTTGTCCATCTACCACAAAATCCGCTAATGTAGCAGTTGAACAACCATCCTGAATACTTTGAGCAGTTGGTGATGGTGTATTATTTACCGTAATTGTCAATGTAGCGGTGGTGGCACACTGTCCTACTGTTGGTGTAAAAGTATACGTTGTGGTTTGCGTATTATTCAGCGCTGGTGACCAAGTTCCGGTAATTCCATTGGTGGATGTTGTGGGCAATGCCGACAAGCTTGCACCCGAACAAATCGCATTCACAGCTGTAAATGTTGGTGTTACATTCGGATTTACTGTAATTGTCAATGTCGCGGTAGTAGCACACTGTCCTGCTGTTGGTGTAAAAGTATAGGTTGTGGTTTGCGTATTATTCAGCGCAGGTGACCAAGTTCCATTAATACCATTGGTGGATGTTGTGGGCAAAGCCGACAAGGTTGCACCCGAACAAATCGCATTCACAGCTGTAAATGTTGGTGTTACATTCGGATTTACTGTAATTGTCAATGTCGCGGTGGTGGCACACTGTCCTGCTGTTGGTGTAAAAGTATACGTTGTGGTTTGTGTATTATTCAGCGCTGGTGACCAAGTTCCACTAATT